>DYSZ01000085.1 GCA_020726265.1 Draconibacterium orientale | reverse complement strand
AGAACGTGCATCCCCCAAAACAGCCACGGTGAATGTTAATCGAATGGCGAATCATTTCGTACGCCGGAATCGGTTCCTTTCCGTTGTAGCGCGGGTGGGGCAGGCGTGTGTAAGGCAAATCGTAAACGCGGTCGATTTCGGCTTCTTTAAAAGTTGGCCACGGCGGATTGACGACAATTTTCTTACCTCCAATGCGCTGCGTTAGTTTTTTTGCCTCCATTTTGTTCGACTCCTCTTCGATGTGCATAAAATTGCGGGCATATTTTTTCCGGTCTTTCAGGCACTCCTCGTGCGAGGTTAGCTCAAACTCGTCCCAGTTTTTGCGGGTGGCATAACTCTCGTCTTTTCCAACGATAAAAGATGTTTGTGGAATAGTGGTCAGCGTTTTTATATCCACGCCTTTCTGAATTAACTGCGCAAATTCGGCAATCGATTTTTCGCCCATTCCATAGAATAAAATGTCGGCACCCGAATCAACCAAAATCGATGGCATCAGTTTATCCGACCAGTAATCGTAATGCGTAACCCGGCGCAGCGAAGCTTCAATACCGCCAATCACCAGCGGCACTTCAGGATAAATATTTTTGATGATTTTTGAATAAACTGTGGTGGCATAATCGGGTCTGAAACTGGCTTTGCCACCAACCGTGTAAGCATCGTCGGTTCGTTTGCGTTTTCCAGCGGTGTAATGGTTCACCATCGAGTCCATATTTCCGGCAGTGACTGCAAAAAACAGGCGGGGTTTGCCAAGTTTTTTAAAGTCGCGTAAATCGTCTTTCCAGTTGGGCTGCGGCACAATGGCCACACGTAATCCTTCGGCTTCGAGCACGCGGCCAATCACCGCCGCGCCAAACGACGGGTGGTCGATGTAGGCATCGCCGGTAAAAAGTATCACGTCAATTTCTTCCCAACCAAGGTCTTTCACCTCTTTTGCCGAGGTTGGCAACCACTGCTTTATGTCGTATTTATATTCCAATTCCTATGTATTAACCATCAATAAAATAAAACACTTTTTTCACTTAAATGTTTCTTCCGGCATTAATTCATTGTGAATGACACACCGACATCGAAAAAGATTCTATTGCAATGTTACATTTATTTAACTGTATTTTAACAGGTTGAGGTTAATATGATTTAATTTTGAAAATTGTTTACAAGTCTTTAATATTTAAAAATGAAGATTAAAAAAAACCAGGAATTGATTAGCATGCTGAATGAAGCTGCTTCAAAAGGAAGTGAGTATTTCGACAGGTTTCTTGCCGGTATTTTCAGGTTCAACCAGTTCAACCAGGTTTACGAGAAAGTTTCCGGGCAAAAAGGTTTGGACTTTATTGATGAGGTAATCGGTTTGTTAAAACTGAACATCGAATTTAGCGAAAAGCAAATTAAACGGATTCCCGCACAAGGCCCGGTAATCATAGTGGCCAATCATCCGCTGGGAGGCATAGAACGGTTGCTGCTCATTAAATATCTGAGTAAAATAAGGCCCGATATAAAAGTTTTGGGCGACCCGCTGCTACAACAGGTTGAACCGCTGGCCGGATATTTTATTCCGGGAAACATAAAAAATACAACCGATATAGATACACCGACAGGGAATTTACCTCAGCAAGCAAGACAACATATTGAAAATGGCGGAATGCTTTGCCTTTTCCCATCGGGCAGCGGAAGTGCTTATCACCCGTTTTACGGTTTTACCGACAAGGTTTGGCAATTGCAAATCATCAGGTTTATAAAGTTGGCACAAGTTCCGGTAGTACCGGTATATTTTCAATCGAAACGCGGATTTACGGCTGTTTTAAGATTAAAACCCAATCCTTTTTTCCCGGGAATTCAACAACCCGCAAAACGGCTTTCGATTAAAATACGTATCGGAAACACGGTAAATGTGGTTACACAAAAAAAGTTCGAAGATGAATACAGGTTTGGTCGCTATCTCAGGGCCAAAGTTTTTGGTATGGAATCGAAAATTAAAGTGAAATCATTTTTCAAAACATTTGTCAAACCCGATACAAAGCCGGAGGATGTTATTGATGCTGTTCCCACGAAAAAGATTCAAACGGAAATTAAGGCAATTGAAAAGGAATTTGCCCTGTTTACCTTAAAAAATTATTCGGTTTACTGCGCCCCGTCTTTACATATTCCGGAAATACTGACTGAAATTGGCCGGCTCCGCGAGATAACTTTCAGGGAAGTTGGCGAGGGAACCAACCGGAAAATTGATATCGACGAATACGATTTTTATTACCACCAGTTGTTTATCTGGGATAACGACGAAACCCGGCTGGTGGGTGCATACCGTATCGGGCCTGGCAAGGAAATTATTGCCCATTATGGAAAACAGGGGTTTTATATCAATACGCTTTTTGGGTTGGACGACGAGTTGATGTCGGTGCTGAGCGAGAGCCTTGAACTGGGCCGCTCGTTTGTGGTGAGCGATTACCAGCGTAAACCGCTTCCGCTGTTTATGCTTTGGAAAGGCATCCTTTACTTTTTGCTTAAAAACCCGGAATATCGCTATTTAATCGGCCCGGCAAGTATTAGCAACAATTATTCAACAGTTTCGAAAGAATTAATGGTCAGGTTTTTTACCAAGTATCACATCGATAAAAAACTTGCAGCATTGGTTTTTCCGCGTAACGAATTTAAACCGGCCCGGAATAATTCGCTGGTAAAAACTTTGCTCGAAAGTACCGAAAACAATGTTGAGTTGCTCGATAAGACCGTGAGCGATATGGAAGAGCAAAACTTTGGAATCCCGGTTTTGCTGAAAAAATATGTCCAACTCAATGCAAAAATTCTGGGTTTTAACGTTGACCCCAATTTTAACGATTCGCTGGATGGCCTTATTTTTCTCGATGTTTTTAAAATTCCTTTGCAGGTTATCGAATCGCTGTCGAAAGATGTAAACGATGAAGCATTATTAGAACGATTTATTGCTAAAAAGGAATGACCACAATTGATGATTCAAATGTATTTTTGCTTTTTACCGATGGGAGTGTAAACACAAAATCGGATATTGGCTACGGAGCTTATCTTTTAGTGTCTGAAAATGAATTGTTTTCGGTTGGTCTGATGCCGGAAGTAAGGGTAAAACGTTTTGAAAATACCTCATCGACAAAACTTGAAATACAAACCATTTTATGGGCTTTATCTGAAATTGGTAAAATTGAAAGGAAACTAATTCTTTACACCGATTCACAGAATATTTTGGGTTTAGCCGGCAGAAGAGAGCGTTTGGAGAAAAACGATTTTTATTCGAAGCAAAGCCGGCGAATTACCAACTGGGAATTGTACCAGGATTTTTACCGTTTTACCGATGAACTAAATATTGAAATAAGAAAGGTCAGTGGGCATAAAAGAACCAGTACGAAAGATAATATCGATTGGCTGTTTACCACTGTTGACAAGGCTTCGAGAAATGCTTTGAGGGAAGAAAAATAGATTTCATCCTATTTTTTTTAATCCAGTACATTAGTGTCAGGTAAAAAAATTTAAACCGGGCAGCACATTTTATAGTGCCACCCGGAATGTCTATTTTGAGTTTCGACAAAAAAAACAGACATGGGTAAAACTACAAATTTTAGCGGACAGCCGATATTTAATCAGTTGTTAAAGTTCATTGACAAGAGTGAGATAAGAAAAATAGCGAAACAACATGATGCGGAGCGGTATGTAAAGAAATTTAAAATCTATCATCACGTTGTTGTGATGCTTTTTGTTGCCATAGAAGGTTATCATTCCTTGAGGGAGACTATACTAGGACTGCTGGCCAATGCACATAAGCTATCCAATTTGGGGTTGTCTTATTTAGTTCGCAGGAGCACGTTTTCCGAAGCCAATGCCCGTAGGAGCAGCGATGTATTTGGAGATATTTACATGAGCACCTACCGTGAAAATTCCCGATATTTAGCGGACAGCCGGTTGAGCGATGCAGACATGAGAAGGCTCTACATTATGGATTCGACCACCATATCGTTGTTCAAGGACATTCTTCGGGGAGTAGGCCGCAATCCTAAAGGAGGGAAGAAAAAAGGGGGCATAAAGGCTCACACAATCATTAAGGCAAGCGAAAATGTACCCTGCCTTATCCGGTACAGTGAGGCAGTCAGGCATGACCACATGTTCTTGGAGGAGTTACACAACCTGGCCCCAGGTTCGATTATCACCTTTGATAAAGGATATGTTGATTATGCCCAATATGAATCATTTACTATAAGTCAAATCTGGTATGTAACCCGTTTAAAAGACAACGCCTTGTACCAGGCCAGGGAAGAATATGATATACCTGACGATGCCGATTCAGGTGTCCTGAAAGATGAAGAAATCATTTTGTATTATGGTGATAATAAAAAGCAGGAACACCGTGCCAGGCGTATCACTTATTGGGATGATGAAACAAGAGGTTATTTGAGTTTATTACCAACAATTTTGAACTTTCAGCCGAGAAAATAGCACTCATTTACAAAAAACGATGGCAAATTGAACTGCTGTTTAAACAGTTGAAGCAGAACTTTCCATTGAAATACTTCCTTGGAGACAACGAAAATGCCATTGAGGTTCAAATATGGTTTGCTATGCTGGCCAACTTATTGATAACTCTTGTACGAAGTTGTGTAAAGCGTAAATGGGCATTTTCCAACCTTATGTCAATCATCCGACAACAATTGATGAATTATATCAATGTTTACGAGTTTTTAGACGATCCTGATGGCAGTTGGAAAAAGATAATAAAGGAAAACAAAATGAAATATCAAAATTCGCTATTCCCTTAAATAGAGGGGGCTTACTTTTGAAAATGGAAAATATAAATATTGATTATTAGAATGTTAATAACAGAAATTTACAAATATTCCGGTTTACCGGACAACAATGATTGACAATACTGATCTTTGGCGTTAGTAACGATTGTCGTAATTATGATTTTATCTTTTGGAGATAAGGAAACGGAATCTATTTGGAATGGAACCCGTGTAAAAAGCATACCTGGAGAGATTCAAAATGTGGACGTCGTAAATTGAGGATGCTGAACAACTCACAATCGATTAACGATTTAAGAATTCCGCCATCCAACAGGTTGGAAAAGGTAGGAGGCAGTTTAAAAGATTTTTACAGCATCAGAACAAACGACCAATGGCGGATTATTTTTCAATGGAATGAAGGACTATCAGAAAAGGTAAAAATAGTTGATTATCATTAAATAAGCGGATTATGGAAACTTTGGCTAATGTACATCCGGGAGAAAAATTACTGGAAGAATTTTTGAAACCGATGAATATTTCGGCTTATAAACTATCGAAAGATATTGGCATTCCGCAGATCCGGACTTCAGCGATACTAAAAGGTGAGCGGGCAATAACTGCAGATACAGCACTCAGGTTGAGTATGTATTTCAGCACTTCTCCTAAATTCTGGTTAGGGTTACAGGATGATTATGATTTGGAAGAAATTATGAAAAATAAACACATGGAGTTAAGCAGGATTAAGAAATCGGACAGTAATGCAGCCTGAAGCAAAATACCGGCAATGACTTAAACAGATTTTGCCGGTATTTTTTACCTAAATCTCCTCATTAAAAGTATCGCCATTATTCACGTTTCCTGTTTCGAAACCTTTTTTGAACCAGCTCATGCGTTGTAGAGATGTTCCGTGGGTAAACGAATCGGGAACCACATATCCGCGCGACTGCATCTGAATACGGTCGTCTCCCACAGCCTGTGCGGCATTCATGGCCTCTTCAATATCGCCTGCTTCGAGAATGTTTTTCATTTTTTGCGCGTGGTGCGCCCAGATTCCGGCATAAAAATCGGCCTGTAATTCAAGTTTTACTGTTTGTGCATTGTACGCAGCCTCGCTCACTTGGCCGCGTAAATTATGCACCTGTTCGAGCACGCCGAGTTGTTTTTGTACGTGGTGCCCAACTTCGTGCGCTACGATGTAGGCAACGGCGAAATCGCCCTGTGCGCCCAGTTTTTGCTGTAGCTCTTCCAGAAAATTCACGTCGATGTACACTTTTTCGTCACCGGGGCAGTAAAACGGTCCGGTAGCCGATTGTGCAAATCCACAGGCCGACTCGGCTGCCCCACTAAACAAAACCAGCGTGGGTTCGCGGTAGGTCAATCCTGAGTTTTCAAAAAGCTTCTGCCACACATCTTCGGTGTCGGCCAGCGTAACACTTACAAATTCGGCCAGCTCCTGCTCGTGTGCGGTTGGCTGATAATCCGATACCTGTTCGGTGGAAGGTTGCTGTGTTTCCATCATTTGCAGCACTTCGCGCGGGTCGCCACCCAAAAGCATCACAACAAGGGCAATAATAATGGTAACAATACCACCGCCCACACCCACTTTTCGCCTGGCGCTCATTCCTCGGCGGTCTTCGATGTTCGAACTCTGACGTCTTCCTTTATACAACATGGTAAATGGTTTTTGAGATTATTTAGTTGTAAACTTTTCCGATTTTAAAGGTGGCCATTGCAAATCAAAATCCTTCAGCGTTTTA
Source organism: Draconibacterium orientale (assembly GCA_020726265.1). Classification (GTDB taxonomy): domain Bacteria; phylum Bacteroidota; class Bacteroidia; order Bacteroidales; family Prolixibacteraceae; genus Draconibacterium; species Draconibacterium orientale_A. The sequence continues at coordinate 9,132 of DYSZ01000085.1, read as the reverse complement.
TGAACTACTTTGGCCACATAATGCAGTTTTTGCCAGTTGGTATCGGCTGGCACAAAATGCCAAGGAATGTAGTTGCAGCGGTCAAAAATGGTGTCGTAAACTTTCTGATATTCATCGTATCTTGAGCGGGTATCCCAGTCGCCGTCGTTGTGTTTCCAGTATTTTTCAGGATTCTCAAGGCGTTCATTCAGCCTTTCCAACTGAGCTTCTTTCGACACATTTAAAAAGAATTTCAGTACACGCGTTCCGTTTTGCTCCAGTAGTTTTTCGAACCCGTTGATGATTTGAAAACGTTCTTCAATTTTTTCAGGTGGGAAAAGTTCTTCGACAGTGGGCACCAGAATATCCTCGTAATGCGAGCGGATGAAAACCTGGATGACTCCGCGTGGCGGAACATGCGGATGCACGCGCCATAAGAAATCATGCGAATATTCGAGCGGTGTTGGTTTTTTGAAACTCTGCACCATTAAACCCACGGGGTTGCAATAATCGAGCAAGCCGCGTGTCAGCCCGTCCTTCCCCGATGCATCGAGCCCCTGTAAAATAATGAGGAGGCTGCGTTTCGATTCGGCATACATCTGGTACTGCAAATCGCCAATTTCTTTCAGCATTGCTTTTGTTTCGGTTTTGGTTTTTTCCTTGTCGAGGTTTTTATCGAAAGTAACGTTTCTCATGTCGTTCATAATAACTGCTTTAATTGTATTTACTGATTACTCCAAATTTACTGAAATTAAAACTTAAAATCCAATAACTCAAAACATACATTTTTGTACGTTTCGGGGCACAATTTTTGCTGTATTGGCGCGGTTTTTAATTACATTTTAAATTCATCGGGGTGAGAAAGGCAGGCTTATTTTTTATTCTTTTAATCGTTTCAGTTTCGCTATTTGCGCAAAACATCCAGGTAATTGATGCACGTTCGGGTATGCCTGTTGAGGGTGTTGTTCTTTTCGACGGGCAAAATTCAGCACAAACCAATACCGAAGGAAAAGTCAGCCTCGATGGATTTGGCGAAAAGTCGCTAATTCAATTTAAACACACATCGTATTTGCCTTACCAGTCAACCAAATCAAAAATCACAAAACACGGGAAAATGGTGCTGCTTGTTGAAGATCCGGTGAAACTTAATGAAATTGTGATTTCGCTGAATCGCTGGGAACAATCGAAAGAAGAAACTCCGTTTACCATAAAATTGGTTCAGGCTGAAGAAGTTTTGCGATACAATCCGCAAACTGCCGCCGACCTTGTTGGGCAAAAAGGAGGTGTTTTTATCCAGAAAAGCCAAATGGGAGGCGGCAGTCCGATGATTCGCGGTTTTTCGGCCAACCGCATTTTGATTGTGATTGACGGTGTTCGACTGAACAATGCCATTTACCGCAACGGAAACCTGCACAACATTATTTCGCTTGATGGCACAGGTACCAACAGTGCCGAAATAATTTTCGGGCCGGGCTCGGTGATTTATGGAAGCGATGCGTTGGGCGGTGTAATGAGTTTTAATACGCTGACCCCAAGGATGACTACAACCACCCATAAGGAACATTCCGGAAAGTTTTTTACCCGATTTTCAAGTGATAATTTTGAAAAAACGGTTAACGCCACATACAATTTTGGTTCGACGAAATGGGCGGCTGTGATAAATGCCACCTTTACCGATTTCGACGACCTGCGAATGGGAGCAAATGGCCCCGATGAATACCTGCGTCCGGAATATGTTTCGGATGAACCATTTGCCGGAACCGATGAAATTATAACCAATCCGAACCCGGAAGTACAGAAATACACGGCCTACAATCAGGTTAATTTTCTGGCGAAGCTTCGGTATCGGCCCAACGAAATCCTTGATTTAACGCTGAGTGCACATCACTCGCATGTGGGCGATATTCCGCGATACGACAGGCTGATTGAATACAAAAACGAAAAGCTTGCTTATGCCGAATGGTATTACGGACCGCAAATCTGGAGTCTTTTTTTGGGGCAGTTGCAATACAACAAAAAGAAATTGCTGTTCGATAAAATGAATCTGCTGGCTGGCTATCAGCAATATGTTGAAAGCCGCAACGATAGAAAACTCAACAAACCAAAGCGAAATGAGCGGACTGAGACTGTGGATATTTTCTCGTTCAATGCCGATTTTGATAAACGGTTTGATACAAAAAGCGAACTGTTTTATGGTGCCGAATTTTATTACAACCTGGTACATTCAGCCGGAATTGCCCGCGAATTGCCGGGTAACGAAACACAACCCATTGCACCGCGCTACCCCGATGGTTCGGTGTATGAAAGCATGGCCGGATATGTTTCGTATAAATCCCTTTTAAACGAAAAGCTTATTTTTCAGGCTGGTGCTCGTTATACATTTACACATCTCGAAGGCGATTTCGATAACCAGTATTATCATTTTCCGTTTTCGGGTTTCGACATGAGTAACCAGGCTTTAAACGGAAACCTGGGTCTTGTATGGCACCCTACCCAAAACTGGCAGGTAAACCTGCATGTTTCAAGCGGGTTCCGTTCGCCAAATATCGACGATGTAGCACGTGTTTTTGATTCGGAACCCGGAAATGTAGTGGTCCCGAATCCCGGACTCGAACCTGAGTATGCCCGAAATTTCGAGCTGAATATTGTACGTAACTACAGCCAGAAAGCCCGGATAGAACTGACAGGTTTTTACACACGATTGAAAAATGCAATGGTTCGCCGCGATTTTACACTTAACGGACAGGATTCGATGTTATACGACGGAACCATGAGTAAAATTGAGGCGCTTGTAAATGCAGAATCGGCAACCATTTATGGCGCCAACCTGTCGGTGGAATACCTTTTAACCCGCGAACTGCGTACCCGTCACGACATTACTTTTACACAGGGCGAAGATGCTGAAGGATTTCCTGTGCGTCACGTACCGCCAACGTTTGGCAGCTCGCACCTGATTTACGAGAAAAATAAATTCTTTGTTGATTTGTATGCCGACTACAGCGGCAAACTCGATTTCGACGAATTGGCACCCGACGAGCAGGACAAGCCCCATTTATATCTGCCCGATGAAAACGGGAATCCGTATTCGCCGGGCTGGTGGACACTCAATATGAAATGCAGTTATGCATTAAACCAGAAAGTTACTTTCACAGCAGGAGTGGAAAATGTAACCAATAATCGGTATCGCAGCTATTCTTCGGGAATTGTTTCGCCAGGCATTAATTTCGTGGGCTCGGTAATGTACAGGTTTTAACAGATTCTGGTAAAACTGTAATTGTGATGATTTTAATAATGTAACAGGGTTTATCTGTATGGATATGTCACTAAGCTGTATTTCAATGATTTAGTGTTTGATGATTTGTTAATTTTTGTAGTTGAAATTTAATCTGCTGTAACACTATCTTAATTAGATTTCAACTTTAGCCTAACAAATTCACTTCACCTTTGTCAGCAAAATATAATGTGAAAATTATGAGATCATTGTTTCTGATTTTAGCTCTTTTTGTTTTCCCCCCGGTAAACAAAGTAAATTCTCAAAATGCGCTCGTGTTCAATTTCCCCGAAGAAACGCGCAAATCTGCAACAGCTTCCACTAAACTTCCGGTTTATGAATTCAGAACATCGTTAACTGAACAACAGATAAGTGAAATATCTTCTGAATTAATTGGAAATCACGCTTTTGGTGATATGGTTTCAAAGAAATTTTATTTATTTGATTCGAAGTACACATACGAAATACCTAATGTACCCGGAAATCCTCAAAGTAAAACAGTGATACGCAAACCAATGATCTACGAATCGGTTTATAAAATTGACAAGTATCTGAAAAAGTCAGTGAAAAAAGGAGAAATGTCAGTTGAAAATGCCAGTGTAATCATGAATAAAGTACTCGATGTGGCAAATTGTATTTTAACTGTCGATACCAGTGCTTTTGAAAAAGAGATTAGTCAGCGAAAAGATGCGCAGGCATTATCACTTCTTTTTATGAACCAGGTTACACTGGTGAACTGATCCATTTAGGGGATGGTATAAAAATCAAGTAATCTGTTAGTTGTGAATTTTGCAAATTCATAACCTGTAATTTTTATGTCTTCTGTAAAATAACTTTAGTAATAACTTAACAAAATCAAAATGCGAAAAATTGTTTTTCTATTTGTGTTGTTGTTTTCCGCAACAACACTTTTTGCCCAAACGGCAAAAATAAAAGGTAATGTAAAGTCGGTTGACGGCGAGTCGTTACCGGGAGCAACTGTGGTGGTTAAAGGCACTACAAATGGAACTTCGACCGATATGAATGGTAATTTCGAAGTTCAGGCGAATTCTTCGGATACTCTTGTAATCTCTTATATCGGATACGATTCGGAGGAAATAGCAATAGGAAATCAAACATCCATTCATGCCATGCTCAAACTTTCCTCAGAGGAAATAAAAGAGGTGGTTATCACAGCTCTTGGTATTGCAAAGGAAAAAACCACCATCGGTTATGCAGTGCAGGATGTAAAGGGCAGCGACCTTGTAAAAGCAAGAGAACCCAATGCAATCAACTCTCTTACCGGAAAAGTTTCGGGTTTGGTGGTTGGTGCTTCGGCCGAATTACTAGGCGCCCCGACAGTTTTACTTAGGGGTGTTACACCGTTATATGTGGTTGATGGTGTGCCGGTTCAAACCGATACATGGAACATCAATCCCGATGATATTGAAACATATACAGTATTAAAAGGCCCGACCGCTGCCGCTTTATACGGTTCACGCGGACAAAATGGTGCAATCCAGATCACCACTAAAAAAGGAACAGCCGATGCACGTGGTTTTTCTGTTGAATTTAATTCAAGTACCATGTTCGAAAAAAGTTTTATTGCCATTCCCGAAGTTCAGGATGAATATGGGCCTGGCGACCATGGAAAATATGCCTTTGGTAACGGCAAAGGATCCGGTTTGAATGACGCAGATTATGATATTTGGGGGCCACGGTTCGAAGGACAATTGATTCCGCAATATGATGGCGAATATACACCAGGAACAACATACACTACCACTTTTGCCGATGGAAAAACCTACACTGGCAATATTAAACCTACACCCTATGTTGCCCGCGGTAAGGATAACCTGAAACGCTATCTTGAGGACGGATTATTATTAAACAACAGTTTATCGGTTGCAGCAGAAGGCGACAAGTACGACATCAGGTTTTCTGCGGCATACAGTTATCAAAACGGAATTGTGCCAAACACACAATTGAATATTACCAATTTTTCACTTTCAGGAGGATATGATATTACCTCAAAACTTAGTATCAGGGCAAATATGGCATACAGCCGGCAGTTCACCGATAATTTCCCTGATGTTCAGTATGGCCCAAACAGTATGATTTACAATATTATAACATGGGCAGGAGCCGATTGGGATATCGATGATATGCGCAATTACTGGCAACCCGGGAAAGAAGGTGTTCAACAAATTTTTGCTGAATACCAGCGATATCATAACCCCTACTTTATGTCGTATGAGTGGTTAAGGGGTCACTATAAAAACGACCTGAACGGGTATTTTTCAATGAATTATGAATTCAATAAATATCTGAATCTGCAGCTCAGGACTGCGGTAACCAACTATGATCTTTTCAGAACTGAAAAATTACCTTATTCTGCTCACCCCTATGGTCGTGAAGGCGAAATGGGTGATTACCGCGAAGACAGCCGTAATCTATTTGATAACAACACCGATTTGCTGTTATCTTATGACCAGTATGTGATTCCAAAACTTCATATTTATGCAACTGCCGGGGGCAATATCCGGTCGTACAGTTACAGGAGCAGTTATGCCTCTACCGATTACCTGAATGTCCCGGGCTGGTACAATCTTAACAACTCAAAAAACCCTGTGAAAGCATACAACTACTATGCACCAATGCAGGTATTAAGCGGTTATGCGACAGTTGATGCCACTTACAATGATTTCCTTACTGTGTCGCTAACCGGCAGGGTTGACAAAAACTCAACCTTACCCATCGAAAACAACACCTATTTTTATCCGTCGGTTTCAACCAGTATCGAACTTTCGAAACTGATAAGCATTCCAACGGTAAATACCTGGCGTGTAAGAGGGTCGTATGCCAACGTGGGTAGCGCCCTCACATCTTCAACTATTGGGTCCACTGCCAAAGTAACTGGTTACGGAGGTACTTATTATTCACCTTACGACGGACCGACTTATGAAAATTCATCCTCATATAACATCGGTCTTATCCAGGGTACACCATCCGCGTCATTTACAAACACAATTTCAAATCCCGATATTGAACCAAGTTTTAGTTCATCATGGGAAGCCGGTACGGATATCAGCATGTTGAAAAACCGCCTGAATTTCGATTTTACTTATTTTACAAGTATCGATGGACCAAAAATCTTTTCGCTTCCTATTTCAAGTGCAACCGGTTATACTTCGGCACTTGTGAATGGTATTGAAGTTGAAAGAAAAGGTATTGAGATTTCGGCTTCAGGAACACCAATCAGAAACACCAACGGTTTTAACTGGAATATACTTGTAAACTATTCAACAAATCAGCAATACCTGAAAGACATCTACCCGGGTGTTGATAAACTGAATATTTATTACAAGGTGGGCGACAGAATGGATAAAGTTTACGGTTCTGATTTTGTAAGAACACAAGATGGACAAATTATTAATGATGCCAGCGGCAGGCCAATCCGAAATTCTGTTCCCCAATACCTGGGAAATTCGAATGCCGACTGGGCCGGTTCGGTTATCAATAAACTTTCATACAAAAATATCAGTCTGAATTTTCAGTTTGATGGTCGTTTTGGTGGAAGAATTGGCGACTATGTGGAGCAAAAAACCTTTCAAGGCGGTCGCCACATAAAAACAGTTCAGGGCGAAATGGGTGAAGCCCGTATAAACGATACAAAGGGAATAAAATCGTATGTTGGTGAAGGTGTGGTTGTAAGTAATGGAGTGGCTATTAAATACGATTCGGATGGAAAAGTTACCAATTACAACGAGTTGCAATATGCTCCAAACACCACTGCCACTTATTTGCAGGATTACATCAGCCGTTATTACGGAACCAATTCATCGTATTCCATGAGCCGTACCTATGTAAAACTTCGTGAAGTGGTTGTTACCTATAATTTCCCGAAAAAACTGTTTGAAGGATCGTTTGTCAGCAATGCCAGTGTATCGCTTGTGGGTCGCAACCTGCTTTATTTTGCCGAGAAAAAAGACATTGATATTGAACAATACGCCGGAACCAACGGCCAATCGGGTTTGCAAACTCCATCCATGAGAAGATTTGGGTTTAACATTAACATCAATTTTTAATCTGATTAACCACATTTAAAAAGTACAGAAATGAAAAAATATATTTTATTCAGCTTGCTGTTAACATTGATTTTTAGTTCGTGTCAGGAATTCGAGGACCTGGAAAAAGACCCGAATAAGCCGGGAGAAGTTCCTCCTTCACTATTGTTTACCAATATTTTGTATAACACCTACTACTCACCATGGAGTGACGAACATCGCTGGAATCAGTTCTGGTGCAGTAACTATGCATATTACGACGACCAGGAATACGATTGGACTACCACCAGTTTTAGTTATGACAAACTAAAAAATGTCAATAAAATGATTGAAGAAGCTGAGCGTGTTGGATTAGCTAAAGTCAATCCTTATGCAGCAATTGGTAAATACTTTAGGGCATACTTTTATGTCGATATGAGTTTACGTTTGGGTGACGTTCCATTGTCGGAAGCATTAAAAATGCTCGACAATGTAAAGCCAAAATACGACACACAGAAAGCGGTTTTCAAACAGGCACTGACCTGGCTTGAAGAATCGAACACCGAATTACAGGAACTCATCGACAAAAATGACAAATCGTTAACCGGTGATTTTATGCTGGCTAATGATTTGAAGAAATGGCAAAAAGTGGTAAACTCATATAAACTAAGGGTTTTAATCACGTTAAGTAAAAAAGAAGCTGATGCCGATTTAAATGTAAAAGCATTGTTTGCAGCAGTTGTAAACAATCCAACAAAATACCCTGTCATTTCTTCGCTGGCTGATAACCTGAAATTTACCTACAACTCGTCAACCGATAAATATCCGCTTAACCAGGATAATTACGGACAAACCGCCACACGTAACAATATGTCGGCTACATACCTGAATACACTTGTTTCGCTGAAAGACCCGCGTACTTTTATTGTGGCCGACCCGGCTCCTGCTAAAATTGCCGCAGGATTAACTGCACAGGATTATGAAGCTTATGTTGGGGCCAGTTCAGGCGAAAGTCTCGACGACATGTCAACCAAAATGTTGAATGGCGAGTACTCACCCATCAGTAAAACCAAATATTACAGTTCTTATACCGGCGAGCCCAGCATTCAGGTTGGTTACTCCGAAGTGTGTTTTAATATTGCAGAAGGAATTAACCGAGGCTGGATAACCGGAAATGCTGAAGATTATTACGTTAAAGGAATCAAGGCATCGTGGACTTTTCATGGCGTACAATCGGTTGATGAAAAATGGGCAACTTATTATGCTCAACCAACAGTTAAACTGAGCACCACGCCAGCCGATGCACTGAAACAGATTCTTACCCAGAAATATTTAGCATTTTTCCAGAATTCGGGTTGGGAAGCTTACCATAATTACCGTCGCACGGGAGTTCCTGTATTTTTAACCGGCCCCGGAACCGCAAACAGTGGTCGCATTGCCAAACGCTGGCAGTATCCGAGTTCGGAAAGGACAGCGAATCCTGAAAACTACAACGCTGCTTTAACCAGCCAGTTCGGAAGCACCACCGATGATATTAATGCTGAAATGTGGATTTACAAATAGACAGCAGTTTTTTCCATAGATTAGTTTAGTTAGTAAAAACCCTGACTGCGTAAAAACAGTCAGGGTTGTTTTTTTACGACAAGTTATACAATTTAGATTAATTTCCCGACAACCTGTTTTAATTCCAGTAAGTTATCCAGTAATCCGTCATTTGTAATATTTTCAAGTTGTTCGCGGGTATGCGTGCCATTGGTGACTCCCAGCGAAAGCAGGCAGTTTGCATTTGTGCCCGATTGAAGATCGGAAGGAGTATCTCCGATATTGATAACGTGTTGAGGGTTTTCAACACCACAA
>DYSZ01000257.1 GCA_020726265.1 Draconibacterium orientale | reverse complement strand
ACAGCAAAAGGCGCTTTTACTTTGCTCAATATGGGGAATTTCAATGTCGGTTGGGGCATACTTTAGCAACGGAATAACGTCTGTATATTTTCTGATTTTAACAGGATTTGCCACAGCAATGTTTTGGGGTACTATCTGGGGCCTTTCACTCAGGGGATTAGGTAAATTTACCAAAATTGGCGGAGCCATGTTGCTAATGGGAGTAATTGGCGGAGCTGTTTTTCCTGTTGTTTTTGGAAGATTACTGGACTTCAATACACAATTTCCACAAAATGCGACATTAATTTTAATCCCGTTATATCTGGTTTTAACTGCGTTTTCAAAATGGGGCTACAAGCTTGAAAACTGGAGTTTTGTTCCTTCTAAAAAGGACTAACCAATTTGCTGCTCAGTTTTGAAAATAGTTGATGACATTTTCGGTTTTATTTAAAAACATGCGATATTATCAGGTCACATGATATTGTTGTGGAGAATAAATTTTCAAGCATAAATTTTAGAAAGTCTGAACAAGAAAAAAGGGGTATCAGTTACTCCCCTTTGCGTTGCGGACAAAATATTTATCGGGGCATTCCCAACACATTGCCACTATCGTTGCAGACTTTATGGTGGCAAAACCTGAAAATGAAATGGAAATGGAATAGGCTAAAAATGCAATTGAATAATTCTATTGACACATTCCTAAAAATGAATGCTGATTGCATTGGTCAGAACAGAAACGATAAGCATCACCAATGTTGTTGCAATAGCCCATTTGAGTGTGAATTTTTGATGAGCATCAAAACCAACTCCAGCCAGACCTACTAATAAATAGGTTGATGCTACCAAAGGACTCAGCATGTGAACCGATTGCCCTAAAAGAGAGGCTCTGCCAATCTCAACGGCAGAAACCCCAAAATGTGAAGCAGTTACCGCAGTTAAAGGGACAATTCCATAAAAATAGGCATCATTACTGACGAAATAAGTGAATGGCATTGAGGTAAGGCCGGTAATAATTCCCATGTTTGGCCCCATCGTATCGGGAATGATTCTAATGAAACTCTGTGCCATGGCATCGAGCATTTTTGTGCCCGACAAAATACCTGTAAAAATACCGGCTGCAAAAACCATCGAACCTACCGAAAGGGCGCTACCGGCATGTGCTGCAAGTTTTTTTCGTTGTTCCTCAAGATTCGAAAAGTTGATTATCAGCGCAATAGCAAGACCAACCATAAAGGTAATGGCAATGGGTAACAGTCCTGAAATAAGAACGCCAATCATTACAACCGTTAAAGCAAGGTTGGTAAAATAGATAAGTTTATTTCCTATTTCCTTACTTTCAGGAATTTCGATTTGTGCTATTCCCAGTCGTTTGCGTTCTTTTTTGCCAAAGTAGTAGGCAACAAACAAGACAAATAAAATGGCAGCCAGCATACTTGGAATTATAGGATTAAACAGCTCAGTTGGATTAAGGGTTAATGCGCTCAAAACCCGTGCGTTTGCCCCCGTCCATGGAAGTTTAATCATAATACCAACACACAATGTCAGAATAGCTGTAAGTATTAAGGGATTAATTCCCAGTCGTTTATACACAGGGAGCATTGCACCAACAATTATCAGATAGGTTGCTGCCCCATCGCCATCTAAAGCCACAATTAATGAAATCACGCACGTTCCCATGATTACTTTCAGCGGATCGCCTTTGGCAAATTGCAACAACTTAGTGATCAGAGGCTCAAAAAGACCGACCTCGAACATGATTCCAAAATACAAAATTCCGAACATTAGCAAAACGCCAGTTGGAGCTGTATCTTTCAGACCATTTTCCATCATTTTGCCTAATTCGATAATTCCTGTTCCCGAAAAAAGACCGAATAAAATAGGGATGAGCGTCAATGCTACCAACGGCGAAAGCCGTTTTATCATAATTAATGTAATAAAAGTAGAAATCATTCCCAGACCAAGAATGGCCAACAACGTTTCGCTCATAAAATTGTAATATTTGGTTGTTTATTTTTTTAATTGCCAAATGGTATCAAGTGCTGTTCCGTCAACCCATTTCACAACGGCAACGGGTTTTTCGGCAAAAACGGGCAGGGCAGGTTTGCCACAAATTTTCTCTGCCTGCTCTTTTAACTTTTGAATGGTTATGATTGGTAATCCTGAATTTTTGGTTAGTTCAATCAGGTCTTTCCGGAGTGGGTTGATGGCAATACCTCGTTCAGTTACAACTACGTCGATCAGTTCGCCCGGTCCACAAATCGTAGTAACTTCATCGCGAATTACCGGAATCCGGTCGCGAAACAAAGGCACCGTTAATATAACCGTTTTCGAAAAAAGGCAATTCTGCCAACCTCCAATTCCGTGTAAAAGATATCCATCAGAGTGCGTAACCACGTTTGCATTGAAGTTGGTATCAATTTCGGTAGCGCCCAGAATCACCACATCGACAAGTCCTGCAAAATTTCCTTTTCCGTGGTAATTGTAGCTTGTAAACGGGCTAGTCCACAAATGGTTTTCATTTTCGCGCATCGAACGCACACCTTCCAAATCGAATGTTTGTCCATCTAAAATATAATCAACCAAACCTTCTTCGAGCATCGAAACCAGATATTTGTTGCTTCCACCACGTGCAAAACGCGCTTTAATACCACGATTGATCATAATCTCGCGGAAATATTCGCCCACTGCCAGAGAAATTCCTCCTGAACCACTTTGAAACGAAAATCCATTCTTAATGATACCTGTTACATCGCAGAATTTTGCCGTTAGTTCGGCAAGAAACAGGCGGTCGGGGCTTTTAGTCATTTCGGTGGTTCCAGAAACGATTTTCTCAGGAATACCAACTTTATCAACCTGAACAACATAATCAACATTGTTTCCCTGAATTTGCCACGGCACGCATGGAAACGGCACCAGATTATCAGTCACAACAATCACTTTGTCTGCATATTCCGAATCGGCTAACGCAAACCCCAGCGAACCACAGGCTGCAGACCCATTTACGCCATTGGCATTTCCGAACGAATCGGCCGACGGCGCTGCAATTACGGCAATATCAATCTGAACTT
>DYSZ01000084.1 GCA_020726265.1 Draconibacterium orientale | reverse complement strand
TTATTGATTATTGGTTATTGATTATTGGTTATTGATTATTGGTTATTGATTATTGAATTTCTTTTATGTTGCTTTTTAGTTATCTGGTAATTGCCTCACGGATTTCGGCGTTCTGCATCGAAACACCGCCAGTCGCCTCGCGGATTTCTGCTGATGTAATTTTAAAATTTCCTTTGTTTGTGCGATGTTCATAAGTTAAAACTACATTCTGGTTGCCAAGCATGGTTAAATACAACACATCCCACATTTCGCCCAGCGGCGGTTTGTCCACATTCGAAAGCTGAAACTGCACTTCCACAATTGTACCCACTCCCAACGCCGATTTCATACTGAATGTGCCGTTAGCTATTTCTGCATTTTGTTTCAGCAATGCAAGTCCGAGTCCAACTTTTCGGGTTTTTCGCGAAGTAAAGAACGGTTTGGCTGCCTGCGTTTTCATTTCTTCACTCATTCCGCAGCCGTTATCGGTTATTTGTATTTTGCAAAAGTCATCTGTTTTATTTTCTTCAACAATGATTTCAGTCAAGGTAGCATTTGCCCTCACCGAGTTTTGAAAAATATCGAGAATATGGTCGGCCAGATTTCTCATGCGATTTCCACCCTTCGGTTTTGCTGCCCGTGCAACGGCTTTCTTATTTCGTTGAAACTCATTTCCTCCCAAAAACCGGTGTAAATTTCGCCTATTTAATTGATAAAATGTGCATCAGAGTTGCGAATTAAAGTCAGTTCAGCGGGTAAATTATGATGTTCTAAAACATATTTTTTAGTGCTGAGTTTCGAAATTCCCGACGCATCAGGATTTAAACCGGGCGGTATAAACCCGAGCTGGCTGAAAAGCCCGTTGGCGGGCCGGTCAACATGAGCCGGAATAAACAGGCCATTCATGCTTTTTACAAATTGCCTCAGCTGGCCAATACCGATTTTATGCGCGGCGTGCAAATACTACGGCACAAGTTCGGTGATATTATCATTTTCGTCAACCACAGGCTAGAAACCAAAATGGCCGTCTGGTTTCGAATGAGTGTGATATTCGCGTCGATGTATTGTTGAAACAGCATCGGTTATTATCGGTGCAAAGATAGCCGCTGTATGTATTGAACAACCGGTTTAGATTCAGTATTATTGAGTCCGCTCCGAAAAGTCCTTGACCCCCTATCCCCCAAAGGGGGGACTTCCTAATTCAATGATTTTCAGATGTTCCCCTTTGGGGTTAGTGGTCAAACAGATGAAAATCATTGAATTTCCTATTTTTCGGAGTAGGCTCATTATTCATTTTTTAAAACATATAAAATTAGTTGACCAAACGGCTTGTTTTCCGTACTTTTCAGCACCAGTAAAAAAATTACAGCTATGATTTACGATAAAAAGTCGGTATTAACCGGCAGTATTGAGGATCCTGAGTTTCACCAGAAAATTATCGACGCGCTTCCGATTCCTATTTTTTACCGCGATTTGAATGGTATTTACCAGATGTGCAACAGCGCCCACGAAAAATTTACAGGTCGGCACAAATCAGAAATTATTGGCAAAACTGTGTACGAAGTGCATTCAAATGAAACGGCTGAACTTTACTATCAGCGCGACCAGGAATTGCAGCGGAACCCCGGCGAACAGATTTACGAGGCGCAAATGAAACGACAGGATGGTTCGACCTGCAATGTGATTCTGAACAAAGCGGTTATCCGCAACAACGACAACGAAATTGTGGGGATTGTGGGTTCGATAAACGACATTACCGAACTGAAAAAAACACAAAAACGGTTGGAAAAAGCACAGGAATCGATGGAAGTTTCGTCGTACATGTTGCATAAAATCAGTGCCGGAATTGTAATTATCGACGACAATCATAAAGTGGTTGACTCCAACGAAAGTTTTGCCAAACTGATGGGCGAGGAAACCGAGGAACTTTTTCAGACCATTCCGGGGTTGAAAGGTGCTGCGTTGCAGGTTCTGGTTCCCGAAGTGATTTTCAAAATGCTCTCGAACCTGCTGATGTCGGGTGAGGAAAATCTTGAACGCGACTTTAAATTTCAGAATAAACTGCTGCATGTTTCGGCAGTAACGCTTTACAAAAACAAGATAGTTGGCGCAGTTATCCGCGATATGTCGGCACCCTTGCTGGTGCGCGACGAAATCATCAGCCGTGCGCAGCGCATCATCAAGCAGAACATTGAAACTGTGCAGAAAGCTGCGTTTCTTTTAGGCGAGAATGCCGCCGAAACCGAAGAATTGCTCAACTCAATCATAGAATCGTACCGATATGACGATGATGAATAACCCCGAAGTAATTCATGTTGAAATAGATGTTCAGCAGAAACGCCCGAAAGGCGAAAATGCCTGCGGCGATGTTTTTCAGTCGGATTTGAGCCGCGAGGAAGGTCGCACCATTCTTGTGATGAGCGACGGAATCGGGCACGGTATAAAAGCCAGTGTGCTGGCCACACTCACTGCAACAATGGCTGTAAAATACACACGTTTTCATACCAAACCCGAAGTGGCGGCGAGAATTATTATGAACGCCCTGCCCAAAAGCAGTGACGGCAAAGAAAACTATGCCACTTTCACCATTATCGAAATTGAACCCGATCGCACGGTGCGCATTATTAATTACGATAACCCACGGGTGATGATTGCAAGAAACGGCAAATCGTACTACCCTAAAGAAACCGAGTTAAACGTGCGCGGCGAGGAAAACCTCGGAAAAGTGCTGCGTGTGCGTGAGTTTACCGCCATAAAAGAAGACCGGCTGATTTTTGTATCCGATGGGATCACACAGTCGGGGCTGGGCAGCCACCAGTTCCCGATTGGCTGGGGATACGAAAGAATGGAGGAATTTGCACTCAGCCAAATCAACAGAATGGCCGATATATCGGCAACAAAACTCGCCAAAAAAATCATCAACCAGGCCGCTATTAACGACAATTTCTCGATGAAAGACGATGCCACCTGCGGTGTTATCTATTTTCGCGAGCCCCGGAAATTTATGCTTATCACAGGTCCGCCGTTCTACAAAATCAAGGATTTCGATTTTGTGGGCAGAATAAAAAATTTCCCCGGAAAGAAAATCATTTGTGGCGGCACCACAGCCGAAATCATCGCCCGCGAACTGGGGCTTGAGGTTAAAATTGAACATTACCGGAAAGATGCCAACACACTGCCGCCAGCCGCAAAAATGCAGGGATTCGAGCTGATTTCGGAAGGGATTCTGACACTGAGAAAAGTGGAAGAAATTCTTGAAAGCTACGATAGCGACACACGACTTGGCGATTCGCCTGCGGAGGAAATTGTAAAACTGCTGCTGCAACACGATGTTATCGATATTATTGTTGGAACACGTATCAACTGGGCACACCAGGATCCAGAGCAACCCATTGAGCTTGAACTTCGTAAATATGTGGTGAAACGAATCGTGCTGATTCTTCGGAATAAATTCTTTAAAAAAGTGATGATGGAGTACATTTAAAATCAATCGCTCCCGATAACAAGCTTTAACAACTGTTAGGATTATTTATTGCCGGTTTTTGGTGGCTATTTCCGAATTTTGTGTTTTGAAAATACCAACGATGAGACTGAACTTTACCCTGTTTTTTTTTCTGATCGCACTGTTTGCAGCAGCACAACCAACCGAATTTGTGCTTCAGGGAAAAATAACTGACGGCAAACAGAATCCGGTGGCTGATGCCTACATCGTTAATTTCAGGAATTCCTCAAAATTTGTGAGCATGAGCAATGGTATTTTCGAGCTGCGAGTTTTGCCTGCTGACACGCTGATAATTTCGCACATTTCGTTTCTGCGGAAAGTGGTTACAGTGTACGAATTGCTGGTGAACCCTGTGATTACGCTCGAAACCGACACAGTAAATATCAAACCCATCAACGTTTCAGGAAACCGGCAAACCGACTACGACAATGCCATGAAAAACATCAGCAGCATAAAATTCGACACCAGAACACAAGTTGAAGACGACTTTTCGAAAACTGAACAGGTAAGCCAGGTAATGAAAACCGAAAACCGGGTGATGCGCACCGAAGCCTCGTCGGTAAGAATTGCCAGCTTCTCCCCTTCCGAAGTAATTGGCAAACTCGGCGAAAAACGCAAAAAACGAAAAGAAGCCAGTCAGTACAATTCGACAAGGAAATTACCAAAAGATGAAGATGATAATACTCCTTGATTGAAAATCTAAGTTGAATGTGTGGTGGCTGACAAACCTCATTATAAAAAATCGGGCAGTTTCAGGGGCGTTAGCCTTGTGTTCTTCGTAGAATACGGATTCTCCAGAATGAGCAAAGGGGCGTAGTCCTGTAATCTTTAGTTGTTCCCACATCGTTCATTTTTCAGATGTCAGAGCCAACACCCCTTCAATACCCATGGCCACATTCGTGCTACGAAGATGTCGGGGATAACACCCCCATATTTCTATAAACTTACCAAACTGCAGGGTTGTAAAAATAATGCTGGATAAAAACAAGAAATTCAGATAGTTGAAAACCTCCCTGGTAGATTACTATCAAACAAATTTAAAACGGATGAAATACAAAACAGGTATTGATAAAAACCTAAGGATAGGTTCTGGGGCGATTGAAGCTGCCCATAGAGACTTTTTGCAACAAAGACTAAAATTGTCAGGACAACGATGGACTAAAAAAGGTATTCAGGAAATTGCGAATTTGAGAACCCTATATAAGCCAAACAAACTTGATAATCAACGCAATTTACTAAATCATACCGCTTCGTGGAAATTTGTCGTACACCCCAACATGCCCATTACATGAATGTTTATAAAGATGCTGAATTTCAAATTATTGAATCAGACAGTACTGATATTGGAAGATTATACATCTGGAGTACAGAACAACAGATTCGCATTGTGGACGTTGCCATTCTACCTGAATTCAGAGGGAAGGGAGTTGGCACAAAAATCCTGGGTGGTTTGATTCAGGAATCGGAGTTATCTGGGAAAAAGCTGAACATTCATGTTGAATATTTTAATCCGGCTCTGCATTTGTACGAGCGACTTGGTTTTATAAAAACTGATGATACCGGTGTTTATCTGTTTATGGAAAGAGTCCCCGGAAAGGCATAAAAAAAACAGGAACCACCGGCTCCTGTCCTTTATCTTTTTAAATATTATAAGCTAAACTTTAAACCTCTCACACCATCGGGTATTTTTTAAATATCGATTCCGATTTCATCAGAATATCAACATACTGGGCACGCTGATAGGTAAATGGGTCTTTCATGTTTTTGCGAGAAAATTTTCCCCTGAAATCGTCGAGCGATTTATACCCTTTTTCATCCATCCAACGGTTCAAATCGACAAGAATATCGGAAACAACTCCAGGCTGATTGCGGTAAATTGTACTTACCATTTGCACAGCATCGGCGCCTGCCAGAATCATTTTTATCACATCGTTGGCATCGTAAATACCGCGACTCGCACAAATACTGCCATCGAGGTTACCATACAGCAGGCCTGCATAACGAAGCGCAAACATGCGATCTTTCGGATTGCTGAGTTCCCATGGGTAATGGAATTCTTCATTCTCAATATCAATATCGGGCTGAAAAAACCGGTTGAACAAAACATAGGCATCAGCGCCGGCTTCGTCAACTTTTTTGATAAAATTGAGCGGATTGGTATAAAACATCCCGATTTTTACACTCACCGGAATTTTAACAGCCTTTTTAACGGCTTTCACTATCTGCACTTGTTTGTCTTCAATCGATTGCCCCGAAACTTCGAAATATCCCGGAACTGCGTACAAATTGATTTCGAGTCCGTCAACGCCTGTTTTTTCAAGTTCTTTGGCATATTCAACCCAGGTCGGTTCATAAATGGCATTCAAACTGGCAAAAACGGGTACATTCACACTTTTTTTCAGCTTTTCAAGATTGTACAAATGTTCTTTGGGTCCGCCATGTTCCAGCCCCGGAAAAAGGTTTGTCATTTCAGCGTTCCGATTTTCGTACTCACCCAAATCTTCATCCATTTGCAGGTTTTCGAGCTGAATTTGTTCCTCGAATAAAGAACGGTAAACGATTGCGCCAATTCCGGCGTTTTCAATCTGTTTAATTGTATCGGGTTTTGTAACCAGGTTGCTTGCGCCAAGAATTAAGGGGTTTTTCAGTTTTATCCCCATGTAGGTTGTTGATAGATCTGCCATAATTATTGATTTTTTAGATTCTTTCGTTTTTTACAGAAACTAAAAATAGAAACAAATTGTTCAAGAACCAATCTAAATTTTATTGATGACCCATAAATAAAAAACCACCTGCAGAATAATTCCGCAGGTGGATTTTTATAAATGCTTAAATTCAATATTTTACAGAAGGCTCAAAGTTACGGTTAAACCTGCCATAACCACAGAAACCATCGTCATTAGTTTGATAAGGATGTTGAGCGACGGACCAGCAGTATCTTTGAACGGGTCACCCACTGTATCACCAACCACAGCCGCTTTGTGCGCATCGCTTCCTTTGCCGCCATAATTTCCTTTTTCAACAAATTTTTTGGCATTATCCCAGGCACCACCGGCGTTATTCATAAATACAGCAAGTGTAAAACCTGAAGTTAAACCACCTGCTAAAAGTCCGATAACACCGGCAACTCCCATTGTAGCACCAACCACAACCGGTACAATAATAGCGATCAATGAAGGCAATAACATTTCTTTTTGTGCTCCTTTTGTTGAAATTTCAACGCATTTTGCATATTCAGGAACAGCAGTGCCTTCCATGATACCTTTGATTTCGCGGAACTGGCGACGAACTTCGTCAACCATTGCACCGGCAGCACGACCAACAGCTTTCATTGTCATAGCGCTAAAAATAAACGCCATCATTGAGCCAAGGAACAAACCTCCTAAAAACAAAGGATTAAAAAGTGTTACATCATACGATGCAGCCAACTCTTTTACCGATGCTGTAGAAATCTTTACCGCTTTCATTCCTTCGGCAACGGAGGGAACTACATCATTATAAAAAACATATTCACCTTTTGTAACAAAACCTTCGCCGGCTTTGGCAATTTTACCAAACCACAACCTGACTTCTTCCATGTAGGCAGCAATAAGCGCCATTGCAGTTAACGCGGCAGAACCAATTGCAAAACCTTTTCCCGTTGCAGCAGTTGTATTTCCTAACATATCAAGTGCGTCGGTTCTTTCACGAACTTCTTTTGGTAATTCAGCCATTTCGGCATTACCACCGGCGTTATCAGCAATTGGGCCGAAAGCATCAGTAGCTAAAGTAATCCCAAGGGTTGAAAGCATACCCACTGCGGCAAATCCGATACCGTAAACACCCATTGCAAAATGAGTTGCTCCACCAGCAGCCCAAAACGAACCCATAATTCCAAGTACTATTGTTACCACAGGAATCCAGGTAGAATACATACCCACTGCAAGTCCGTCAATAATAGTGGTAGCCGGGCCCTGATTGGCTTGTTTTGCAATACCTTTGGTTGGTGAATATTCATCAGAAGTAAAATATTCCGTAGCCTGCCCGATTATTACACCGGCAGCCAAACCAATTACCACTGCACCAAATACACCCCATGTTACCCATCCGGTATAAGCCATTACAGCCATTGCAATAAGAATTAACAGTGAGCTTCCACCTGTTCCAATCAGTAATGCATTCAATAAATTTTTCTGAGTAGCAGACTCTTTCGTACGAACCATAAATATTCCAACAATTGAAAGTATAATTCCGATTGCAGCAACAATCATTGGAGCTGTTACTGCTTTAATAGGATCGATTCCCAAATCGGTGAGTGCTATTGCCGGAAGTGCTGCTCCAAGTGCCGCTGTTGCAAGAATTGAACCTGCATAACTTTCGTAAAGGTCGGCTCCCATACCGGCAACATCGCCTACATTATCTCCTACATTATCTGCAATAGTTGCAGGGTTGCGGGGATCGTCTTCAGGAATACCGGCTTCAACTTTACCAACAAGGTCGGCACCCACATCGGCTGCTTTTGTATAAATACCACCACCCACACGTGCAAACAAAGCTTGTGTTGATGCACCCATTCCAAAGGTTAACATGGTGGTTGTAATTTCAATTAATTTCTGATGTTCGGTTGTGTTCTCGTGTACAAAAGTCAAACCTGCAAAATGTAAACCGCTGGTCATGTTTTCAGGTGTAAAAATCACTGAAGTCAAGAACCAGTACCAGGCTGCAATGTCGAGCAATGCAAAACCTACCACAACCAAACCCATTACAGCGCCACTTCTGAAAGCAACCTGTAAGCCTTTGTTAAGTGATTGCGAAGCACCATGTGCTGTGCGAGCCGATGCATAAGTTGCGGTTTTCATACCTAAAAAACCACATAAACCCGAAAAAAAACCTCCGGTTATAAATGCAACAGGAACAAATGGATTCTGTACCCCAAAATAGGCCATGACTCCAAGAAGTACAAAAAGAATTACAAATACAATTCCAACTACTTTGTACTGCCTTTTAAGATAGGCCATCGCACCTTCACGCACATATTGCGCAATTTCCTTCATACGGTCGGTGCCTTCAGAATTCTTCATCATAGATTTGAAGAAAATCCAGGCAAAAACCAACGCCAGAATCGAGGCAAAGGGAACTAAATAGAATATATTACTCATAGATCAATGATTTAGTGTAACTATTGTTACGGTTCTTATTTTAATTAATTAGAATCTCCGGTTTATGGTCGATAAAACAAAATATTTTCCAGTAAACAAAGATAATTTTTAATATGAAACAGCATTTTCGGCAAACAGCTTTTAGCGACAGTTTGAAAATAAATTAACAAATCAATTGACAAATGATAAGTTGACCTCCACATCAAATACCACTTTCTTTACAATTTGTGGTTATTAACCGGTCTTTGGAAATTTAAACCCACGCCTGAAATCATCCGGTTCAGCAATGAATCAGTGCTTTCCGCTCGCGACCATTCATCAATATTGTTAATGGCTTATTAAAGTAAACATGTTTTACAAATTCTGTTTCGTGTATCACTTTTTGTTCAGCCAGTGCTTCCATTTTTAGTTTTGCATTTCCGGCTTGATAGGGTACTGAAAAATAACCAACATTCATAGAGGTTACATTATGAAAGAAGTGTGAGCCCAGCGAAGCATCAATCTGGTAATCAGGCAATCCCATTTCAACAATCACGCGCGCTTTGGAAATGTTTGCCCAATAAACAGGAATTCCTGTAAACGCATCGCGCGATCCCCAGCGACCGGGACCAATCAGAATATATTCCTTTCCGCGCTCTTCGAACCAGCGGTTCATGTCGCAGATTTCCTGCGCAATTTGTTTCGTTTTCAGTTTATCAAATTTAGCCGGATTAACATAAACCACATCATAAATATTTTCGACTTTGCCGTTGCCCATGCCCTGTTCGGCATACATAAAAATGTGTGCTTCATCAACCTGCTCAAGGTCAATTTCAACCTGCTCTTCAATTCTGATGAGCGGTTTTATCTGCAAAAGATAAAACGTTGGCAGCCCGTTTTCGGCCGTCTCCAAATCAATGGCATATTCAATTTCAACCGGCGAGCCCAATGCTTCCCTGAAAAGCTTCAACAAAATCTGCAGCGTATCGGCAAAGGGCAGGTAGTTGTATTTTAACAGGTTGGCAAAATCAATTACACGCAGGCCTTTTTGCTGAATGCCAGGAATCAGCTGGTCGTTTTCGTAATCATAAGTCGAAGCGAGGTAATCAAGCGTTCCGTCTTTTTCAGCATCGGCAATTCTGTATTTTTTTATCGATGCATTTTCGCCTGAGCCAACCAGGTCGATATCGGGATTGTTAAGGTCGAGTGCGTAAAACGATTTTTGTGTATCGCGCACCTGGTCAACCACCGAAGTAGGGTTTATTTCGGGGTAATTGGGACAAAACCTGAACGAGTTTTCGCCATTCACCACATACATTCCCAACCCCACCGCAGCTACCGAAAATCCATCTTCGGGTTTCATGTAGGCAATGGGGTAAAAATTGAACGACTGTGCCACACCCGAAACGCTGGGATAATACTTGTTACCGTAGTTGTGTCCCACCACTTCCTGGATAACCACGGCCATTTTTTCCTCTTCAATTTTGTACTTCACTGCATCGAAATACGCCTGCGCCGAATCGGTAAAAATACTGGCATACACAAGTTTTATGGCGGTTTCGAGTTGGGTGTAACGCGTTTCAAAATCGGGATGGTTGTTCGGAATCAGGTACGTTTCATAAACCCCTGAAAAAGGCTGGAGCAGCGAATCCTCAAACAGCCCGGAGGAGCGCACTGCCAGCGGTTTCTCCACTTTCCGGAGGTACTCTTTTAATGTGCGTTTGGTGCGTTCGTCAAATTCCGATTCGAGAAAATGGCTGCGGATTGAATCGTAATTATTTACCGAATAAATATCGTCGTACAGGTTGTTGATTTCAACAAATTTATCGAATTCGAGCGCCCCCAAAACTGCTGTTGCCGGAATACGGATATTTATTTTGGGGATGAGTTTTTTAAAGTTAATGTTCTCCACAAAATTGCAGATAAATGCAATTCCACGTCCTTTGCCGCCCAGCGAACCTTTTGCCAACCGCACAATGTACTGGTTCGAATACTCCATCGATGGATTGAAATTAACGATGGTGCCTTTCAGCTTTTCGAACCTGACTTCCTTAAACGTGTTAAGACAAAAATCACGAAGTTCCTCTGCTGATTTAAAATCTTTGGTTTTGAGCGGCCGCAGTTTTTCGGCCATGTTTATTTCGCCGCGCGCCATCAGCCAGGTAGAAAACGAGTTGCGGCTGCCGTGGTAAAGCAGTGCTTCGGCAGGTACTTCACGGAAAAGCTTTTCAAATTTCTCGAGATTGTGTGCTTCAGCCAGTGGTTTTCCATCCATTCCTTTAAAAACAAAATTCCCGAAACCAAGCCGTCGGTAAAGAAAATTGAGAATGTCCATCGAAAGGCTTTCCGAATTTTTATTGATAAAATCGGCACCAACGCTTTTGGCACGCGCAGCGTTGGCAATATCGTGCGACTGCAACAACAAGGGCACCGGCGATTTAAATACTTCCGAGGCATATTTTAACAGCTCAATTCCTGCATCTTCGTCGTCAACACCGTCTTTTTCGAATTTTACATCCGAAATCACACACAAAATATATTTTCTGTAATTATTGATAATCTGAACCGCCTCTTCGTAATTGCTTACCAGCAAAAGTTTGGGCCGGGCGCGCATTTTCAGAATTTTGTGCAATTCGTCAACGGCATCTTCGCGCACAAGCGCCTGCGTCTGTGTCATCACAGTGGCGTAAAGCGTGGGCAGGTAACGCGAGTAATACTGAATACTGTCCTCCACCAGCAAAATCACGCGCACATTTCCGTTTTTTGTATCGAAAGCCACATTTTTTATGTCTTCGATGTATTTAATCATGGCTATGAAAACATTGGAGTTGCCATTCCAAACAAAAATGCGGTCGAAGAAATCGTGCTTTTTCCCTTCAGCCTGAAAATACCGCAGGTCGGCATTATTGTTGACCAGCAGCAGCAACGGCACGCGTGGCCTGATGTTTCGCAGTTCGCGGGCAGTTTTAACGGGTGTCGCTTTGTCCATTCCCGCCATCACAATAATCATATCGAAATCGAGACGGCTGAGTGCATTGATGGCTTCCTCTTTTGAGTTGACACCCGTAAACCGCGGCGCAGCATACAAATTCAGCTGCAGGTATTCGCCAAAAATTTTATCGCTGAATTGGCCTTCGCGCACAATGGAATACGAGTCGTACAAAGTGGCCACAAGCAAAACCTCTTTTACTTTGGTGGGCATCAGTTCCTGGAAAATATCGCGGTCGGTTTTCTGCCGTTTGTAGAGCCGCGTTAACGAAATGTTTTCCAAATCCATAACCAAAATTTATTTCCGCTGAAAATAGCTTTTTTTTGCAGAACCCGAAACCTGAAATCAACTGTTTTTTAAAACAAAAAAACCGGCTTTCACCGGGATCTTTTATTATTAGATGCTGTACTGTCTTCTTAATCAATCTTATTAATTACCAGTCCCGACCTGAGTTTTGGTTCAAACCAGGTGGTTTTTGGAGGCATAATATTTCCGCTGTCGGCAATGTCAATCAGCTGTTTCATCGAAACAGGGAAAAGTGCAAAAGCAGCTTTCATTTCGCCCGAATCCACACGTTTCTGCAGCTCGCCCAAACCACGGATTCCACCCACAAAATCGATGCGTTTCGAGGTACGCAGGTCTTTGATGCCAAGAACCGGCTCAAGAACCTGGTTCGAAAGAATGGTCACATCGAGCACGCCAATCGGGTCGTTGTCGTTGTACATTCCGGGGAGCGCATTCAGTTTGTACCAGTTTCCTGCCAGATACAGGCTGAATTCGTGCAACTGCTGTGGTTTGTAAATGGCCGGTCCCATGTTTTTTACATCGAAACTTTTTTCGAGAGCCGCCAGAAACCCGCTTTCAGTTAACCCGTTCAAGTCGGTTACCAACCGGTTGTAATCGATAATCTGCAACTGGTTGTCGGGAAAATGAACCGCCATAAAAAAGTTGTAAGGCTCATTACCCGTGTGATTCGGATTTTGCGCTGTTTTTTCGATCCCGATTCTTGCGGCAGCAGCCGTGCGGTGATGACCGTCGGCCACATAGGTAAACGGTACTTTTTCGGTAAAAAGCTGCTCCAGTTTTGCATTGGTTTTGCTGTCGCCAATTACCCAGAAATGGTGACCAAAACCATCTTCGGCAGTAAAATCGTAATCGGGTTTCTGCTCTTTTACAATGGTTGTAACAATCGCATCGATTTCGGGAACCGCGCGGTAGGCAAAAAATACGGGTTCGATGTTGGCGTTGAGATAACGGGTTAGCACCATGCGGTCTTCCTCTTTGTCGGGACGGGTAAGCTCGTGCTTTTTTATGATTCCGTTCTGGTAATCGGCACAGGCGGCAGCGCCCACAATGCCATACTGCGTGCGGCCATTCATGGTTTGCGCATAAATATAGTACCGCGCCTCATCGTCTTGCACCAGCCAACCGTTTTCCTGGAATTTTTTAAAATTCTCAACGGCTTTGTTATATACAATTTCAGAATGAATGTCGTCAACACCGGGGCATTCAATTTCGGCTTTGGTAATCCGCAGCAGCGATTTTTCCTTGCCTTCAGCCATCAGCACAGCTTCTTCAGAGTTCATTACATCGTACGGAAGACAAGCCAGTTCTTCCACAATTCCGGCTACTGGCCGAAGTCCTTTAAACGGTTTTATTGTTGCCATTTTTTATTAGTTATTGAGTAAATGTGTTATTGAGTAAATGAGGTGAGTGGGAGCGAGTAATTGGGTAAGTGGGTGTAAGTAATTGGTTGAGTGGGTAAATGAGGAAATGAGGGATTGAGGAAAATTGTGAGAGATGTGTGATGAAAAAATTGGTTTTGCTATTTTTTTTATACTCGACATTTTAGGTTTATTTAAGTTTTGATTTCAGGTATTTCACGTAGCCGGCGGCAAGTTTGGAAAGTTCCGTTAATTTTTCTCTTGAAAGATGGTAATTCTCATCAGTAATCCAGTTTCTGCGAAAACCGACCGTTGAACAAACAACACATTCTCTGATTGAGCCTCGTACAATTCTCATGTATCGTAATCCCAATAAAACTGATTCACCATATCCTTCACCAATATTTAAAGCGATTGAATTTGCCGCACGTTTTATCTGGTCTGACAAACCAAATAATTCTTCTTTGGGAAATGAATTTGTAATATCGTAAACAAAATCAATGTATTCAAGCGACTTTTTGTATAGTTCAAGCGATTCGAAATCAAAAGGAGAATATCCTGTTTCCTGCTTCATATGTTCTTCCTCTAAAATTTGTATCCAAAAATAGTGGTTTTCTAAATGAATCTTAGCTTCCCTGAAATCCCCATTTACACACTCCCTCAGTTACCCAATTACTCATTCACCCAGTTACTATTTCCTAATTCACTTTACATCCCACATCGCCATGTTCAAAAAAATCGACGATTTGTTCAGCGGCAGCCACCCCGGCGTTGATGTTGGCTTCGGCAGTTTGCGCCCCGGCTTTTTTGGGTGTAAAGTAATACCGGCCTTTCAGATTTTCTTCAAACGCTTTTATATTGTCGGGTGCCACATCCGAAAGGTATTTAATGCCAGGTTTTGCCGACATCGCTTTTATCAAATCGGGTTCGCTGATTACTTCTTTGCGCGCAGTATTGATAATGATGCAGTCGTCTTTTACATGTTTCAGCACATCGCAGCTTACAGAGCGAATGTGTTCGCCTTTTGCCGGAACATGAATGGAAATCACATCGCTCTTTGCATACAATTCTTCGAGCGAATGCACCACTTTTAATCCGATGGCTGCGGCCGCCTCGCGACTGTAACGCGTATAAACAATTACTTTCATCCCCAGCGCACGGGCAATACGGAAAACATTGCGTGCCACAAAACCAAAACCGTGCAAGCCCAATGTTCGTCCGCGCAGTTCGCCACCTTGTTTGCCACTGAACATTTCGCGGATACCATAAATGGCCAGACCGATGGCAAGCTCTGCTACAGCGTTGGCGTTTTGTCCGGGAGTATTCATCACCACCACTCCCCGTTTAGTTGCCGTTTGCAGGTCGATATTATCGTAACCGGCACCAGCACGCACAACAATTTTCAATTCCGGAGCTGCTTCAAGCACTTCAGCATCAACAATATCGCTGCGCACGATTAATGCTTCAGCATTTTTTACAGCGACAAGAAGTTCTGCTTTCGAAGTATAGTTTTCGAGCAGCTCAACATTGTACCCTGCTTTTTTGAAGACTTTGCCGATTTTTTTGGTAGCAACCGCAGCAAAAGGCTTGTCGGTGGCAATTAATACCCGTTTCATTGAATTTATACTTAAAAAAAAATGCAGGAGGCAAATCCTGCATTTTCCTGGTTTATTATTTCGATTTTTCAAATTCCTTCATCACATCAACCAGCGCCTGAACGCCTTCGAGTGACATGGCATTGTAGGTTGAAGCCCTGAAACCACCAACTGAGCGGTGCCCCGGCAAACCAATCATTCCGCGAGATTTGGCAAAATCGTTAAACTCTTTTTCGAGCTCAACATACTCCGGTGTCATTACAAAAGTTACGTTCATGCGCGAACGGTCAATTGGATCAGGAACTGTTGACATAAACATTTTGTTTCTGTCGATTTCGCCATACAAAACTTCGGCTTTTTTGGCATTCACTTTTTCAATTCCTTCAACACCACCCTGGTCTTTCAGCCAGATTAAAGTTTGCAAACAGCCAAAAACTGCCAGTGTTGATGGTGTATTGAACATCGATTCGCTATCGATATGGATTTTAAAATCGAGCATTGTCGGAATAACCCGGTTAACTTTTCCCAAAGCTTCGTTCTTCACAATCACGATGGTTGCACCCGACGGGCCGAGGTTTTTCTGTGCACCGGCATAAATCAGGTCGTATTTCGAAACATCGATGGGGCGGCTGAAGATATCAGACGACATGTCGGCTACCAATGGCACCGGAACATTCAAATCGGTTAAAAGCTCGGTCCCGAAAATGGTGTTATTGGTAGTAATATGCAAATAATCGATATCGGCAGGTACCTCAAAATTCTTTGGAATGTAATTGAAATTGGCAGCTTTCGAGGAAGCAACTTCCACAACTTCGCCCAATAATTTGGCTTCTTTCATGGCTTTTCCAGCCCACATACCGGTATTGAGGTAACCCGCTTTTTTGTTGAGCAGGTTATATGGAACCATTAAAAACTGGAGGCGGGCACCGCCCTGC
>DYSZ01000256.1 GCA_020726265.1 Draconibacterium orientale | reverse complement strand
TATTGAAGATTATCTGGGATTTGCACTTCAGGTAGGCATCAGAACCAATGAAAATTCAGCATTTGACGGGTACATAAAAGCTGGTGTTTTAGGTTCATCTTTTCGCCAGCGGAGCGTTACAGATGGTTATGTGAATGCAGCCAGTTTTTTTGCTGAAGCAAAAGGAAAATACAAGAAATTTGGCGTTAAATCGGTGCTGAGTTCAGGAGGAAGTCATAAGTTTGCTTATGGTGACAGGTTTTACCGTGCTAAAAATTACTGGCGAACCGATGCAATCTGGTATATGATTAATCACGAAAAAGTAAAAGGTACATTCAACCTCTCTTTTCATATCATCGACTGGAACGATTTAGACATGCAACAGCAATTGTCGGTGATTTATGTTTTCGGAAAGTAAGAGAGATTTACAATTTAGCCATTTACACACCAATAAATGCATGTCAAAATTTCACTCACTCACTCACTCACTCATCCACCAGTTCCCTACTCCGCAATCTTCATTTCATCCAGCAAATAACCGGCACCGGCATACTTGTCGATGATGAAAAGCACAAAACGCATGTCGAGCGAAATGTTGCGACAAACTTCGGGATCGAACATGATGTCGCTCATGGTACCTTCCCAAACGCGGTCGAAGTTAATACCAATCAATTCTCCGTTACCGTTAACGACAGGACTGCCTGAGTTTCCGCCTGTGGTATGGTTCGACGCTACAAAACAAACTGGCACACTGCCATCAACCGCGTATCTTCCAAAATCTTTCGATTTATAAAGTTCTTTCAAACGGTCGGGTACATCGTAATCATATATCGCAGGGTTGTCTTTTTCCATGATTCCTTTAAGGGTTGTAAAGTGCTTGTAATAAACCCCGTCAACAGGCTGGTAACCTTCCACTTTACCATACGAAACACGCAAAGTCATATTTGCATCAGCATACAAAGCCTGGTCTTTCTTCATTTCCATAATACCAGCCATATAAATCTTCATGTTCGCAGTAATATCGGCATTTGTGGCCATTACCACCGGAGCAATATCAGTGTTGTATTTAAATTTCAGGCGGTTATACCAGCTGAAAAGCGGGTCTTTCCGCAATTTTAACACCCATTTATCGCCGTCTTTACCGAGCATTTTTTTCCAGTACAACGAATCTGCCAAAAACGATTTCCTGTAAATTTTATCCACAAGTTCATCTTCGTCATATTTTTGGGTTTCGTTTACCAGACCTGCCGGCAAAAACTGAGCATCAACATCATTCATTAAAATGGGCAAAAGCGTTACAAACAGTTTTTCATCGGTAGGTTGGTTATAGTTTTTGTAAAAACCGGGGAGCATTCGTTTAATCGAATTTCGTGCTGTTTCGGCTTTTTCGGGTTGCTTATTTTCAATGGCATTCAGCAGATTATTTGCCAATCCGGCTAACGTAAATAACTCAATCCCGCTGTTCACAGTCTCATTATAAATATCTGCTGCTTTAATATAGGGCTTGTATGTTGCATAAAGTGTGTCGAAGTTGGCAAAAACAGTTTTGTATTCAGTTTCCCAAACTCCGTTTTTTACGGCCCAATCTTTAAACTCTTTTTCAAAATCCTGTTTTTTCTGAACGGCATCCATTCGTTGCAGTCCTTTTATTTCGCCCTGCCATTTTTTCCATGCATTACTGATGCCCTGGTATTTCGATGTGTATTGAATTCGCACTTTGCTGTCTTTCTCCATATCGGCACCAATAATTTCGAGTTTTTTATCCCGGATTCTTACCCGGTCGGGGTCACGCTGATTTTGAATGATACTGACTTCATGCGAAGGAATGTACTGCATGGTTGACCCCGGATTGCCGAAAACCATTGTAAAATCGCCCGGTTGAACACCTTTCATCGATACAGGAAAGAATTTTTTTGGTTTCAGCGGAACGTTATCGGGCGAATAATCAGCCGGTTCGTTGTCTTTGCCTGCATACACCCTGAAAATGGTAAAATCGCCGGTATGACGCGGCCAGACCCAGTTGTCGGTATCGCCGCCAAATTTTCCGATTGCCGATGGGGGTGCGCCTACCAAACGCACATCGCGATACACTTTATGAACATACATAAAATATTGATTTCCATAGAATAGCGGCTTTACCTGCACACTGAATTTTCCATCTTTTTCAGCTTCTTTTCTGATGGCGGCGATGTTATCCTGAACCATTTTACCGGCTTCTTCCGGCGAAAGGCCGGCTGTTCCGTTGAACACTTTTTCTGTCACATCTTCCATATATTCCAGAAAACTTACTGTCAGCCCCGGATTCGACAGTTCTTCTCCCCTGTTCATTGCCCAAAAACCATTGGTGAGATAATCGTGTTCCACCGAGCTGTGCCGTTGAACCTGTCCCAATCCGCAATGATGATTGGTTATCAGCAACCCATCGCCCGAAATCATCTCGCCTGTACAACCACCGCCAAAAATCACAACTGCATCTTTCATGCTGGCGTTATTCACATCGTAAATATCTTTTGCAGTGAGTTTAAAACCCATTTGCTGCATCTCAGCAAGGTTGTACTTTTCAAGGAAAATGGGAATCCACATCCCTTCTTTTGCCAATAAATTGGCATTTACAACAAGAAACAAAGTGACTAAAAAGGTTATTCTTTTTATCATGATTGACTTTTTTGTGCAAAAAACTAAAAAAAGTAAAGAGAGCCAAATTTGAGCAACGATTGTTTTCGTAATCTTCAATAAGTGTAAGAAACAAAAGCCACCCTTTTCGAATCGGGACTCCACGACGGAACATTGATGGTTTCCTGGCCTCCGTATAAGAATGCAGCCACTTTTGTTTCTTTTCCGTCAACCGACATGGTACGCAACATCACCCACTGGTTGTGGGGATGCGATGTAGCAGGAACTTCAGGCGGGTAAGAAATCATGATAAACTGTTTACCATCGGGCGACAGGTGTGCAAACCAATTCTGAAAATTATCGAAGGTAACCTGTTCCTGTTCCGAGCCATCGGGTTTCATGCGCCAAATCTGCATCATTCCGGTTCAGGTTGAATTGAAATAAATATGAATGGGGTATCCAATCATTACGCGTGTTGGTTTTTAATGATATTAATATATGTGATTGGTTTTGCATATACTCCCTG
>DYSZ01000083.1 GCA_020726265.1 Draconibacterium orientale | reverse complement strand
TGAAAAACATACCCACAGTTACCCGCATTGCTGGCGTACCGATAAACCTGTTTTATATTATCCGCTCGATTCGTGGTTTATCAAAACCACCGCAGTAAAAGAAAAAATGGTGGAACTGAACAACACCATTAACTGGAAACCACAGGCTACTGGTACCGGCCGTTTTGGCAACTGGCTCGAAAATCTTGTTGACTGGAACCTCAGCCGCTCACGGTACTGGGGAACACCGCTGCCCATCTGGCGCACCGAAGATGGTTCGGAGGAAATCTGCATTGGTTCAACTGAAGAGTTGATGACAGAAATTGAGAAATCGATGGCAACAGGATTTATGGAGAAAAATCTGTATGCCGGGTTTTTAGTGGGCGATAACTCAAAACAGAATTACGATAAAATTGATTTACACAAACCTTATGTCGATAACATTATTCTGGTATCGCCAAATGGACAGAAAATGTTCCGTGAGCCAGACCTGATTGATGTTTGGTTTGATTCGGGTGCAATGCCATATGCTCAGCATCATTACCCGTTTGAGGATTCCCTCCTGGCCTCCCCCCAAGGGGGAGGAACAGCTCCGAAGTGGCAGACTGCAAGGAATTCGAGTTATCATTTATTGAAAGAGTTAGCTGAAAAACAAAAAGAAAATCCTACTGAAGCAGAGATATTTCTTTGGAACAATTTAAAGGACAAACAATTAGAAGGATTTAAATTCCGGCGTCAGCATATTATCGACCAATTTATTGCTGATTTTGTGTGTCTGGAAAAACAACTAATTATTGAAGTTGATGTTCCAATTCAAAATCTTCCGGAAAATCAGGTGTCAGATGCAGAAAGAACACAAATTTTGAATGATTTAGGGTATAAAGTAATAAGGTTTAAAAACGAATATGTGTTCGGCAATATTGAGGGAGTTTTAACCGAAATTGTAACTGTCCTTAACTCCCTTCCCCTTAGGGGAAGGGTTGGGGTTGGGGCTGGTCTTTTCCCTGCCGACTTTATCGCAGAGGGAGTTGATCAAACGCGTGGCTGGTTTTTTACCTTGCATGCAATTGCCACAATGATCGACGAGTCGGTGGCATTTAAAAATATTATTTCGAACGGGTTGGTGCTCGATAAAAACGGCAACAAAATGTCGAAACGATTGGGCAACGCTGTAGATCCGTTTAAAACCATCGAGGAATTTGGTTCCGACCCGCTGCGCTGGTATATGATTACCAACTCGCAACCCTGGGATAACCTGAAATTTGATATTGGCGGCGTTGAAGAGGTAAAACGGAAATTCTTCGGAACGCTCTACAATACCTATAACTTTTTTGCATTGTATGCCAATGTTGACGGGTTTTGTTATGCAGAGAACGAAGTTCCGATGGAACAACGTTCTGAGCTTGATCGCTGGATTATTTCGTTGTTGAACTCGTTGGTAAAAGAGGTAAAATGGAGTTACGAAAACTACGAACCTACACGTGTCGGCAGGGCAATTTCCGATTTTGTGTCGGAGAATCTGAGTAACTGGTTTGTGCGTTTGAGCCGCAAACGCTACTGGGGTGGCGAATTTACAACCGATAAAATCTCGGCCTATCAAACCTTGTACACTTGTTTGTTAACCGTGGCGAAATTAATGGCGCCAATCGCCCCATTTTTCGCCGACCTGTTGTACACCGACCTGAACAAAGTTACACTAAAAGAACCTGACCAGAGTGTTCACCTGGCTGAATTTCCTTCATTTGTCGAATCGCTGATTGATAAAGATCTCGAAGAAAAAATGGATTTGGCTCAAAAAGCATCGTCGATGGTACTTGCACTGCGCCGCAAGGAAAAACTGAAGGTGCGCCAGCCACTGGCAAAAATAATTGTGCCGGTACTGAATCCTCATTTTCAGGAACAAATGGAAGCCATAAAAAATATTATCCTCACCGAGGTTAACGTAAAAAAACTTGAATTTCTGACTGATACCACCGGAATCATCAAAAAGAAAATAAAACCCAACTTTAAAACATTGGGTCCGAAATACGGAAAACTGATGAAACCGATTGCCGATGTTATCAACGGTTTCGGACAAACTGAAATTGCCGGACTCGAAATAGAGGGAACCCGTGAAATATTGGTTGGAACAGAAAAAGTGATGATTTCGACTGAAGATGTGGAAATACATACCGAAGATATTCCCGGCTGGATTGTTGCATCAGAAGGCTCGCTCACAGTTGCGCTCGATATCAATGTTACAGAAGAACTGAAACAGGAAGGTATTGCACGTGAGTTTGTAAATAAAATTCAGAATATCAGAAAGGAGAGCGACTTCGATGTGACTGACCGTATCGAAATTGCCATCGAAAAAGCCGATGAATTTAATGCAGCACTGATTGGTTTTAAAGATTATATTTGTGCGCAAACTTTGGCGAACAGTCTTGTACTGAAAGAAATGCTGAATGAAGCAGACGTAAAACAAGTAGAAATCGACAAAGATTTGTTTGCAAACCTGGTTGTTAAAAAAGCCGGAGCCTGAATTTTTAATTGAAATTGGTATCGAATTTTTACTAATTTCGGAAACTTTATAAAAAAATTATTCATAAAAACCCTTTAATTATGGGAGAAAAAAATAGATACACTGATGAGGAGTTAAAGGAATTCAAAGACTTGATTCTTGAAAAACTCAAGATTGCTCAGGAAGATTACTCGATGTACAAAAACTCCCTGACACAAAGCGATGGTAACGATACCCAGGATACTTCACCAACCTTTAAAGTGCTCGAAGAAGGCGCTGCCACACTTTCGAAAGAAGAAGCCGGCAAGCTGGCGCAACGTCAGCTTAAATTTATACAGCACCTGCAGGCGGCTTTAATCCGTATTGAAAACAAAACCTATGGAGTTTGTCGCGAAACCGGCAAACTGATTCCGAAAGAGCGTTTACGTGTGGTTCCACATGCCACCCTTAGTATGGATGCTAAAAAAAATCAACGGTAATACGAAAAAATTGCTGAAAGTGCTCTGCGGATGATTCAGAATCGTTTTTTCCGGGAGCATTTTTGTTTTAAATGAGTTTATACATGTCGCGACTTACAAAATCAATACTGATAATTACGCTGATTCTGATTGCCGATCAGGTACTGAAAATATGGATAAAAACCAGCATGATGCTGGGCGATGAAATCGTGGTTTTCAAAAATTGGTTTATCCTTCATTTTGTCGAAAACAATGGGATGGCTTTTGGTTTCGAGTTTGCAGGCGAATACGGTAAAATGTTTCTAACTGTTTTCCGGCTTGTGGCAGTCGGAGCAATTGGATGGTACCTCACGAAACTCTCGAAAAACAAAGAACTGCCATTCGGTTTTATCGTAAGTATTGCACTCATTCTGGCCGGAGCGCTGGGGAATATTATCGACAGCCTGTTTTATGGGATGATTTTCGAAGACAGTTACGGTAAAGTTTCGGCTATTTTTCCCGATTGCGGTGGTTATGCCACTTTCCTGCATGGAAAAGTGGTCGATATGTTCTATTTTCCACTGCTCGAAGGCCGCTACCCTGCATGGATTCCCTTTTTTGGTGGCGACCCGTTTATCTTTTTCAGGCCAGTTTTTAATATTGCCGACTCTTCAATCACCATTGGTATTTTCTCACTCATGATTTTCTACCGCAAATATTTTAATAAACCTGAGGTTACTGTTGAAGATGTGGATGAGGGATCAACAACGCAAACTTCTGAAACTGTTTGATGTTAAAATCTGATGTTATGAAACCCGATTTAGTAATTTACAATACGCTGACACGTAAAAAGGAAGTGTTTGAACCGCTGGTAGCTGGCCGTGTAGGAATGTATGTTTGCGGACCAACAGTTTACAGCGATTCGCATCTCGGTCATGCCAGGCCAAATATCACTTTCGATCTGTTATACCGCTACCTCAGCTTTCTGGGGTATAAAGTTCGGTATGTACGAAATATAACCGATGTGGGACACCTTGAAGACGAGGTCGAGGAAGAAGGCGAAGACAAAATTTCGAAAAAAGCCAGAATCGAACAGATTGAACCAATGGAAGTTGTGCAGAAATACATGAATTCTTTTCATTATAACATGCAACAGATGAATGTGCTTCCTCCAAATATCGAACCCCGCGCTTCGGGGCACATCATCGAGCAGCAATTAATGATTGAGTCAATCCTGAAAAATGGGTTTGCCTACGAAAGCAACGGCTCAGTGTATTTCGATGTGGAAAAATATAACCAGCAATTTCAATACGGAAAACTTTCGGGGC
Source organism: Draconibacterium orientale (assembly GCA_020726265.1). Classification (GTDB taxonomy): domain Bacteria; phylum Bacteroidota; class Bacteroidia; order Bacteroidales; family Prolixibacteraceae; genus Draconibacterium; species Draconibacterium orientale_A. Next base: position 11,763 of record DYSZ01000083.1, on the reverse strand, counting down.
GCAACCTCGACGACATAAAAACCAACACCCGGCAGCTCGACGGACAAAGCGAAAAGAAAAACTCATTCGATTTTGCACTTTGGAAAAAAGCCGCTCCTGAGCATATTATGCGCTGGCCATCGCAATGGAGTGAAGGTTTTCCGGGCTGGCATCTCGAATGCTCGGTTATGAGCACCAAATATTTAGGCGAACAATTTGATATTCACGGTGGTGGAATGGATTTAACCTTTCCGCATCATGAGTGCGAAATAGCCCAGTCAACTGCCAGTTTGGGGCACGAGTCGGTGCGTTACTGGATGCACAACAACATGATTACCATCGACGGGCAGAAAATGGCGCGTTCGCTGGGCAATTTTATCACACTGCGCGAACTCTTTACTGGGGCGCACAAACTGCTGCTACAGGCTTATTCGCCAATGACCATCCGGTTTTTCATCCTTCAGGCGCATTACCGCAGTACTGTCGATTTTTCAAACGAAGCACTGCAAGCCGCAGAAAAAGGGCTCGAACGTTTGATGAATGCCGTAAAAACCCTCGAAGAAATTATGCCTTCGGAGCAATCAACAGTCGATATTTCGACGTTAAAACAAAATTGTTTTGCTGCATTAAGCGACGACCTTAATAGCCCGATTGCCATTGCACATTTGTTCGAAGGGGTAAGAATCATCAATTCAGTAAAAGCCGGAACTGAGAAAATTTCGGCAGTTGATTTGGCTGATTTCAAAACCTTTATTAATACGGTGGTATTCGATATTTTGGGTTTGTGTGCTGAAAATATGGGTGGTTCAGCGCAAAACGAAGTATTGTCAGGGGTGGTTGAATTGCTGATTAACCTGCGCAAAGAGGCAAAAAATAACAAAGATTGGGCGACTTCTGATCGGATTCGCAATGAACTGAATGCCATTGGCATTGAAATGAAGGATACAAAAGACGGAGTTGAGTGGAAAACCTCTCCCCGGCCCTCTCCAAAGGAGTAAAAAGCCCCCTTTAATTCCCCCAAAGGGGGAAAACAAGAAAAGAGAAATTTAAAAATGTATAAAACAAAATTTAATAATAACAATTTATTGCTTCCGGGGAAATCTCTTCCCGAATGATAATTTTGCCGGGAGCATTTAAACTCTCCCCCTTGGGGGAGAAGGAGGGAGCTAATATGTTTTCAGGAATTGTAGAAGAATACGGCACGGTGGTGAACATCGAAAAAGAGAGAGAAAACGTACATTTTACGCTCACCTGCTCGTTTGCCGGTGAGCTGAAAGTTGACCAAAGTCTCTCGCACAATGGAGTTTGCTTAACCGTTGTTTGGGTTGATAAAACCGAAAAAAAATACAAGGTCACGGCCATAAAAGAAACCTTACTAAAATCGAATCTCGGACTTTTGGAAGTTGGTTCGAAAGTAAATCTTGAACGCAGCATGATGATGAATGGCCGCTTAGACGGGCATATTGTTCAGGGTCATGTTGACCAGACCGCTGTTTGTGCAAAGGTGGAAGAAGCCGACGGAAGCTGGTATTACACATTTGAATATGATTTTGATGTGGATAAGGCAAAACAGGGTTACATGACTGTTGAGAAAGGTTCGGTTTGCGTTAACGGCGTCAGCCTCACGGTTGTAAATTCAAAAATCAACTCTTTCCAGGTGGCAATTATTCCGTTTACCCACGAGGTTACCAATTTTCATACTTTCAAAGCCGGTACTGTTATCAATCTCGAATTCGATATTATAGGAAAATATTTGAGTAAACTGAATTCGTTTTGAGTTTGATAAGAAAAAATATTATGGAAAAGCTCGTATTCAACGGGCTTTTTTTATCGACGTTTTTAAACATTCATTACTTTTAAATGTTCTGAAACTGTTTAATAACGAACTTGTAAAAATGCAACAAACGGCACTTATCACAGGCGCATCAAAACGCATCGGCAAGTCAATGGCAATACATTTAGCTGCAAAAGGCTGGAATGTTGCCGTGCATTTTAACAATTCGGAAAAACCTGCCGATGATTTAATTGCTGAACTTTCGTATAAATATCCAGGTCAGCAGTTCAATGCTTTCCGTGCAAATCTTGCTGACATTGATGAGGTTATTGCGTTGATTCCGGCTGTAGTTGGGGTTTACGGGCCGTTTCAGTTGTTAATAAACAATGCCTCAGTTTTTGACCCGGGTTACCTCATAAAAACTTCACCTGAGCTTTTTGAACTGCAAATAAATATAAACCTGAAAGCACCTTTTTTTCTGATGCGCGATTTTGCCAGCCATTGTAAAAGAGGCAACATCATCAATTTTGTGGATACACGGATTACAAACAACAAATCAAATTTTGCGGCTTATTCGCTTTCAAAAAAAGGGTTGTGGGAGGCTACAAAAATGGCAGCTTTGGAGTTTGCCCCGGCAATCAGGGTGAATGCAATCGCGCCGGGTGTAACGCTGGCACCTGAAGACAGGGATGAAAACTATTTGCTGAATCTGGCACAGTTGATACCCATGAAACGTCCCGGCGGAATTGAACCAATCATAAAAAGTTTTGATTATATATTAGAAAACCAGCATCTTACAGGCCAGTTACTTTTTGCCGATGGCGGTGAAAATCTGGGTCAGAATACATAAAAACTATGGCAAAGATCAGAATAAAAAACCTGCTGCTCCGTACTTATATCGGGTTTAACCCCGAGGAGCTTGTGAATAAACAGGATGTTATCATTAATATTGAAATTGAAGCCGAAATTCCGGACGAGGCACTGAAAACCGACGAACCACTTGATATTGTTGATTATAAAACCATCACAAAAAAGGTGATTGCCCTAGTACAAGATGGTCGGTTTAAATTATTGGAGGTACTTACCAAAAACATTCTCGATTTGGTGATGGACGACAATAAAGTGAAATGGGCTCGTGTGCAGGTTGATAAGCCTCATGCACTGCGTTTTGCAGAATCGGTTTCGGTTGAAATGGAATCAATGATAGTATGACTTCAAGTCATGCTATCACTGATTCCATGACGTCGCCCATTCATTTGAATTAATGTAATTTTTGCAAAATGAATTTCGAAAAGGGTTTTTTCTATCATATTTATAACCGGGGAAATAATTCACAAAAGGTTTTCTATAATCGTGAAAACTATTTGTTTTTCCTGAAGAAATTGAAAAAGCAAATTTCTCCGTTTGTATCAGTCGTTTCCTGGTGTTTAATGCCAAATCATGTTCATTTAGTGGTTTATGTTCACAGGAATAGTATCAGAAAAAGTGAATTGGACGGTAATAATGGTCAAACTATGACTTCAAGTCTTCATTTGCCTGAACCTGATTCTGAGACAACACTCAACTATGCAATCGGTGTGCTTCTGCGTTCTTATACAAGAGCAATTCAAAGACAGGAGAACATAAAAGGATCGTTGTTTCAGCAACATACACAAACCAAAGCATTAACCGATGAAATAAAGATTGATCCGGCATATTGGAATACTGCTTTTGGAACACAGTTTAATCTGGATGAAGGGAAAAGCTATTTACAAACTTGTATTGAATATGTTCACCTGAATCCTGTTATTAGTGGGATGGTTAGAAATGCTGAGGATTGGGAATTTTCCTCGTGTAGAGATTACTTAGGATTAAGAGATGGTAAATTGGTTGATTTTAAGTTGTTAGAGGAAGAGGGTCTCATTGAAAATGCAGGAGTTGGGAGAGCTTCAGAGAAACATGCGCAAAACAGTAATTTGGGTATTCAATACATTTTTAGTCAAAGCATGACTCAGAGTCATACTATGACTAAAAATATCGCAATTATTGGTATTGGTTCAAATATCGATGCCAGGAAAAACATCGGGCAGATGCTCGAAATTCTTGGTTCACACGTTCAGATTGTAAAGATTTCAACATTTTTGAAAACAAAACCAATCGGTATCACCATTCAACCCGATTTTACAAATGGTGCAGTTAAAGTAAGCACCGAACTTGACCGTACCAATCTGGAGGTTTTACTGAAGGCTATTGAAGACGAAATGGGTCGCGACCGTTCAGCGCCAAAATTCGGCTCGCGTAATATCGACCTTGATCTGGTTGTTTGGAATGGTGAAATTGTTGACAATGATTATTATACCCGCGACTTTTTGCAACAAAGTGTCGCTGAAGTTATTTAAACCCGTTTTCGAAATGCTGGATAAACTGTTGATAATTCATGGGGTATGGTTCGCCCATATTTATTTCATATTTTTTGGTAAATGAATTATAACTGAATTTTGCCAGATTCGAATTGTTGGCTTTTTGTAAAGCCCAAACCTGTAAGTAAATAGCCTCTTCATTTAAATCATCGTAATCCAGAATACGCTGCGCAATTTTTTCAATCCCGGAAAGGTTCATTTCCTTTTGGTAAATTGTGGCGAGGTTGAGTAAAATGTCAATCACCTGGTTCCCTGTGTAGCCGCGTATTTCATCCAGCCATGTCCGGTGTGTTCCTTTCAGAAACCGGCCTCGTTTCACCATCTCGAAAAACGAAATTAATTGCGGTTTGATTAGTCCCTCCGGAATCTGACAAAGCCTGAAAGCACTTGCAAAATCGCAATAAAAAGGGTTTTTCATTTTAGCTTGAAGGTATCCGCCATTCGATACAATCTCAATTCCATCGAACTGAAGGAGGATTTTGCGGAGTTTGTTGAGTGTTACAGAACGATTGTTAGCCACTTTATCTGCCGGAATTCCAAACCACAATGTGTCATTAATTTCCTGTATCGAAGCACCGATATTTGTTTTCAGTGTACTTATTAATACAAACAAAAACAGTTCTTTGACTTTTGGCGTAAAGAGCTCTGTAATCTGATTCCCATCTTTATCAGTAGCTTTAAACTCACCAAACAGCTGAATGCTGTTTTTTAAACCTGATTGTACTTCAGTAATGTGAGTCGGGTTTTTAGTCTTATTTCTTTTCAAAAAATTATAAATTCCAAAAATTGCCATTCCGGAAATAAAAAGCAGAATAACAACAACTACGAACAACATCAATCCTGAAATCCCCTTGTTGCTATTTTCAGGAAGCCCGGACTGAAAAGCTTCATCGAGTGATAAGCGGTTAATTTCTTCATTTCCAAGCGATCTGTTCCAGATGTATAGGTTGTCGATGTACCCACGCAGACTGGCACCCGATGAAAGCGCACTGCCAAGATGAATATCGCCGGTTCCTGAAAACGGCGGATGCCCATCGGAGCCACCAATAAATTTCCCGTTCAGAAATATCGATTGCTCGCCGGTTTCGATAATGTAGCGCCAGGTAAGATGATGCCATGTATTGGGTTCAAGCACCTCGCCCGAAATAAAATCGTTGGCCCACAACCCAAAATACGGATGCCCCGAGCGCAATATCAAATGCAATCCCTTACGATATCCTGATTCATAATTGCCCAGAATCGCATTATCACCAAATTCCAGAATTTCGGTAAATTTCACAAAGCAGCTTACCGTAAAACTGCTGTTTCTCAGTCCATAATTTTCGGGCTTTCCAAGGTTTATGCTCGCATTTTCGGGTAATCGTAAAACGTTGCCGCGTTTTATATCCTGAACAAAAGAAAAGTTACTGCCATCAAAAGTTTGCGACTGATTTGCGGTATTTAAAACAAGGTTATCAAAATCAAAATTTCCTGTCAGATTTTTACTCTGTGGTAATGGGGAGGCCATTATCTGGTAGCTTTCCGGAATTGTCATTTCCCCGGTAACAATAATCTGTTCAGGTGTCATCAGGTATCCGGGCGCGAATGGAGAAAGTATCAACTCTTCGCCTCCCCGGTATGGAAAACTGAAAGTGCCGCCGGTGACCTGAATTTCAGAATTCTTCCAATAAACTTTTTCCAGGTTCTTTCCTGCATTTTTTATTGTCCCTTTTACCCAGGTAAATGAATTGAGCTGGTCGGTTATAAAATCGAAATACATAATTTCGGTACCAACAAAAACAAAGTTGGGTCTTTTCCCATATTTTTTCCAGTTCTCAAGCAAAAAGTTTATATAATCGGGAACAAGATTCACGCTGAGCCTGCCTGTGTTTTTAGGTCTTAATTGCTCGAAGTCATCAATTATAAGAAGTTCCTGGTTTACTTCCTCCGTTTTGTTTCCGATAAACGTTGTAACTCGATTTTCTGGTGCCGAAATGCTTAATGCATAATTATTTACTGGATGTAAAATACGACTGGTTCCGGTAAAATCACCGTCAGTAAAAAATATTACCCGCCGGTTTGCTTGAACAAGATATTCTTCTGTAGGCCAGGCTTCATCCTGTGGCAGGAAAAATATGGATGACGCTATTTCTGATTCATTAATAAGCGAATCGAGAATTTCAATATTATCGTTAAAATGAACAAAAACAGGAAGTGTTTTGGAAACATCGGTTTGAATAAGGTTGTTGATTTTTTTCAGCAAGTCAGAAAATTTCTCATTCGATTTTTTCAGATATAAATCGCCTGATTTTAAAATAATATCAATTTCAATACCAGCATCATTATTTTCGTTGATGGCATCCCAAAGCGACTGATTATTATGGTTTGAAAAATTAACGGATGCAACCAAATAAGTTTTATCTGAAATATTCCCCGATAACGACCGAAATGTAAACGATATTATGAGCAGGAGGAGTAAAAAAATCTTATTGCAATTGATTAAAACTGAATTGTTAATCGTGCCTGCCATTTTATTGATACGTTTAATTTCGAATTATTTTGAGCTCAAAAATAGAAAAACCGGATGATAAACGGATGTTTTTTTAAATTATTTTCAGAACTATAAGATATTTTATATCAAAATATTAGGTTCTGAATTAAGAGTAAATTAAGTTTATGATAATAGGTTGAAAGGAGTATGGTTAAGTCAACTGTAATAGGGTGCAATTAGCATTGTAATAAATTTTTCTAAAAATGTTCGGTAAAACGATCAAACAAAAGCAATATTTACTTTTAATTATAGGAGGTTTAACAGCCTTGTTGCTATTGGCTGTTTTCAATAAAACCATGAAGGTTACCTCAACCAACGAATCGTGTTCATCCTGTCATATTCATCCGCATGCCGATGCCACCTGGATGCTTTCAGCACATCACAATACCCGGAGCGGTGTTTCGGTAAATTGTGTCGATTGTCATTTACCGCCAAAAGATCAGATTGTAAAATATCATACACGCAAAGGATATCATGGCATACACGATTTGTATGTTTATCTGACAAGCGATTCAGCAAAAATCGACTGGACAGAAAAGCGCACATTTGAATCTGCCAAAAGATTTGTTTACGAAGATGGCTGTAAAAAATGCCATACCAATCTTTTCCCGGCAACCCTGAACACCCTGGGCGCAGAGTCGCACCTGAAATACCTGCGCGACCCTGAAAATACTTCCTGTCTTCAATGTCACCTGAATGTGGGGCACTACCGCGGAAAGGCAGGATTGACAGGTGGTGAGGAAGTGGTTTCAGGAACAAAAGTAATTCATACGGCTGCAACTGAAGTACGGAGTTTTCATACTTTTGACGAGAAAATACCGGGTACTTCAGTGGCTTTTAAAATGATAGCCATTCCGGGCGGGCAGTTTAAAATGGGAACATTCGCAGATGAGCCATACAGAAGAGCCGACGAAGGCCCGCAGATTGATGTGGTAGTTGACAGTTTCTGGATGGGTGAAATAGAAGTAACCTGGAATGAATACCTAGCATTTTTTAACGCTACAAGTTCGCAAGGCCGCAAAGAAGCAGTTGAGGTGACTGAAATAAATAAAACTGATGCTGTTTCGGGAGCCACTCCACCTTGGGGCGCTCCCGATCAGGGATGGGGTAAGGGTACACGCCCGGCTATTACAATGAGTCATCATGCGGCTGAAACTTATTGCCGCTGGCTGACCCAGGTTACTGGCAAAAAATATAGGCTGCCAACCGAAGCTGAATGGGAATATGCAGCTCGTGGCGGTACAAATTCGGCTTACTTTTTCCCTGGTTCGCCAAAAGATTATGAAACTGACGGATTCTTAAAGAAAATATTTGGCACCGATACCACTGTGATTAACTCGTATGTATATTACTCTGAAAACAGTCCGTCGAAAACACAGGAACCTGATAAGGTAAAAGCCAATCCTTTCGGATTAAAGAATATGCTTGGTAATGTGGCTGAATTTTGTCTCGATTTTTACGACCCGGCTGTATATTCCAAGTATCCGAAAGCGCTTGTGAAAAACCCGCGCGGGCCAAGAAACGGGATGGAACATGTAGTTCGCGGAGGTGCGTATAACTATTCGGCAAAAGATTTACGTGTTGGTCGGCGCGATTTTACCCGCACCAAAGATTGGTTGGTGACCGACCCGCAAATACCCAAAAGTATCTGGTGGTACTCAGATAGTAAAAATGTGGGATTCAGGGTGGTCTGCGAATATAACAAGGCAATTTTAAATTCAAAAAAAAATCAATAACCAGGATATCATGGAACAGAATCAGTTCTCGCGCAGAAATTTTCTCAGTAAATCGGCTTTCATTGGGGCTGCCGGTGTAATCGGGATGAATGCGCTGGCCTCTTGTGCAAAAAAAACAAAACCGATTGATTATGTATTTCCTCCCGAACTCGACAAAGCGCCCGATGGACAAAAACTACGGGCAGGACTTGTTGGATGCGGGAACCGGGGAACAGGTGCCGCGCTCAATTTTCTTTCGGCAGGAAACGACCTCGAATTGGTTGCCCTTGCTGATGTTTTTGAAGACAAAGTTTGGGATTGCCGCAATAAACTTAGCAAACAAAAAGTAGATGTCCCGGAGAAAAACTGTTTCTGGGGTTTCGATTCGTATAAAAGTCTTCTTGAGGTTGACCTCGATGTAGTGATCCTGGCAACTCCGCCGCATTTTCGTCCGGCATATTTCGATGCCTGCGTTCAGGCTAAAAAACACGTTTTTATGGAAAAGCCGGTTTGCGTTGATCCGGTTGGAGCAAGGCAAATTATGGCTACTGCCAAAAAAGCCGAAAATATTGGTTTGTCGGTTGTTACCGGAACACAGCGCCGCCACCAGCGCGATTATCTTGAAACTTACCGTCAGGTTGCTTCGGGAGCTATTGGCCAGATTACTTCGGCAAAAGCCTGGTGGCTGCAAAGTCACGTTTGGTTCCGCACCCGCGAAGAGGGCTGGAGTGATATGGAATACATGCTCCGCAACTGGAACAATTACTGTTGGTTATGTGGCGACCATATTCTCGATACGCATGTTCATAACATCGATGTTATCAACTGGTTTGTGGGAAAACACCCCGTTGAAGCCATCGGTTTTGGAGGCAGGGCACGCAGGCTCACCGGCGACCAATTTGACTATTTCAGTGTTGATTTTGATTATGGGAACGGTGTTTTTTCGCATAGCATGTCGCGGCAAATTGACGATTGCGCCAATACTTTAGGCGAAATGATTATGGGAACCGAAGGTTATACCAACTGCAAAAACACAGTTTTTAATTTGGATGGTTCGGTAAAGTGGAAATACGAATACCCAAAAACCAAGGATGGAAAATCAACAGAAATTGTTGCGATTTCGCCTTACGTTCAGGAACATGTCAGCCTTGTAACTGCCATTCGTACCAACAAACCAATTGTTGAAGCTGAACGTACTGCCATTTCAACCTTAACAGCAATTATGGGGAGAACAGCAGCTTACACAGGGCAAAAAGTAACCTGGGACGAAATGATGAGTTCGACCATGAAACTTGGCCCCGAAAAATACGAAATGGGCCCGGTTGCGATGGAATTCCCTGTCCCCGTTCCTGGTACTCAACACAAAGAATAAATTGATATAAAATGATTTCCGTAGTTATACCTTTATTAAACGAAAGCAGCCTGGTTGCCGAGTTAATTCGGGAAACCACTGACAGTTTGCAGCTTACCAGCGAAGCTTTCGAAATTATTTGCATTGACGATGGAAGTACCGATAATACTGTCGCCAAACTGTTACAGTTTAAAGAACAAAACAACAGCGTGAAAATAATTTCACTTTCGCGCAATTTTGGTTTGCAGGCAGCGCTTACCGCCGGCCTCGATTTTGCCAAAGGCGATTATGTGGTGATGATGGATGGCGATTTTCAGGATCCGCCTGAACTGATTCCTGTTTTGCTGAAAAAAATTCAGGACACAGGCGCCGATATTGTTTCTGCCGTTCGTGAGCAACGAAACGAAAAGTTCACCCGCCGAATTTACACTGGCGTTTTCCATCAGATTTTCAGAAGCATGAGCGAAAGTGAACAGATTTCGCAGGCTGGAAATTTCAGCATAATGACTCGGAAGGCTCATCAGGCAATTCTCCGTTTCTCTGAAAAAAACAGGTATTTGCCCGGAATCCGCAATTTTGTTGGGTTTAAGCATACAGTGATTTTGTACGATCGCCCCGACCGTTTAAGGGGAAAAGCAAAAATGAGCCGTAAAAAGCTATTTTCCCTGGCTGCCGATGCCATTTATTCATTTTCGAAATGGCCAATTAAAGCCTGTTTGTATTTCGGGTTGCTTGGAATTTTAATTTTTCTGGCTGCCATTGTTTACACATTTTTCTCAAAAATCACGGGGCTGGCACCCATTGGCTGGTCGTCGATGTTTTTGGCAGTCAGCTTTTTTGGCTCGGTACAATTAACCTTCTTGGGATTGATTGGCGAGTATGTTTACCGTATTTTCAAGGAGGTACAAAACCGGCCTGTGTACATTGTAAAAGAAGTTTATGAATAAACTGTCAGAAATATTCACGGGAAGAAATGCGTTTGCTGCCAGCCTGCTGGTTGCAGCATTGTTGCTGGCATTGCTGGCTCCGCACTCGGCGGTGAATGTTGATGAGCAGTTACATTACCCACACGCTCAAAAAGTGGTGAACTGGTATTTTACCGGTGGTGCCGACAAAGCTTGTCTCGAAACTCCGGTTACTAACCTGAAATACTACGGGCAATCGGTTGATAATTTCACTGCTTTGATAAACCGGGTTTTTGGTGTTGAAGATGAATTTTTGCTGCGGCACTACACAGGCGCATTTTTCTTTTTGATGCTGCTTTTGTTCAGCGGAATTTTGGGATATCATCTCACAGGTTCGTACTGGGTTTCGGCACTCACCGTAGTTTCTATGCTTGCAATGCCGAGGCTGTTTGGGCAGGCATTCGGAAACCTCAAAGACATTCCTTTTGCTGCGGGTTACATCGCCGGAATATATTTTATATCGCGACTTGTTCACGAATTGCCACGCCCTTCGTGGAAAACAGTGGTTGCTCTGGGGTTTGCCATTGCTTTTACCAATTCGGTGCGCATTGGCGGACTTATTTTATTCGGATTTCTGGGTGTTGCAATTGCCGCCGCATTTCTTTTGAAACCTTTTTTACTTAAACAAATATTTACAACTAAATCTGATTTTGGAAGGTTATTGGGCCAGATGTTGGTAATCGTGCTTACAGGTTATTTTGCAGGATTGCTTTTCTGGCCCTTTGCCTTACAAAATGTATTTGTCCATCCGCTCGAAAGCCTTCGGGTGATGGAACATTACAAAGTCAGCATTCGTCAGGTTTTTGAGGGCGATTGGCTTTGGAGTACACAACTACCGTGGTTTTATTTACCTAAGTGGCTATTGATATCAACACCCGATTTCCTGATTTCAGGGTTCGTGGTTTTTTCAGCCTTTTTAATCGATCAACTAAAGACTAAAAAAAAACAACTCTTCACAGAGTTGTTTTTGCTTTTTGCCGTTTTGTTCCCATTGGTTTACGTGGTAATCATTGGTGCAAACCTGTACAGCGGTATCAGACAAATGTTATT
>DYSZ01000255.1 GCA_020726265.1 Draconibacterium orientale | reverse complement strand
TTCAAAAACACGATTATTATAATGACCTCAAATCTGGGTTCGCAAATCATTCAGGAAAGTTATGACCGAATCAACGAGGGTAACCAGGCGTTTATTCTCGAAGAAACCCGTAACCAGTTGCTCGAAATGTTGCGGCGCACCCTGCGTCCCGAGTTTCTGAACCGTATCGACGAGACCATTATTTTTACACCACTGTCGAACGATAACATAAGGCAAATTGTGCGTTTGCAGTTTGAACAGGTTGTAAAACGGTTGTCGTCAACCGATTTGAAAATCGAAATAACGGAGGCTGCCATTAACTGGCTTACAACGGTTGGTTATGAGCCACATTTTGGTGCCCGTCCGGTAAAACGAATACTTCAGAAATATGTACTGAACGAATTATCGAAACGGATTTTGAGTGGAATTGTAGATAGAAACAACACGATTACCATTGATGAGGAAAATGGTGAATTGGGTTTCAGAAATTGAAAAAATTTCTTTTGTATATTTACGAAAAAAAATGAAATTATGACTATTGTTGATTTGAAACAAAGTTTGTTAGACGAAATCTCAAAAATTGAAAACCACGAATTCTTCGAAGCATTGAAAGTTTTCATGGATTTTACAATGGAAAAGAAAATTTATAATGTTTCCGAAGAACAAATGATGGTTATTGAAGAAGGATTATTGGAATTTGAAAGAAAAGAAGGAATTTCAGACAAAGAATTTACTACAGAATTTGAAAAATGGTTAAGTACGAAATAATCTGGACTCCGCGTTCAAAGGTTGATTTGTATAAGATTGCAGAGTTCTATGGTAAACGAAATGGAAATTATAATTATTCTAAAAAGATTTATGCCAAAATAAAAAGATCTGTATTAATTCTTCGCAGGTATTCTGGAATTGGTGTAAAAACCAATGTAAACAATGTTCGTAATTTAATTGTAGGTGATTATTGCCTATTTTATCGAATTAACGACAAAAGTATAGTAATCATTGCAGTTTGGGATAGCAAAAGAAATCCAAACAATCTCAATCTACTGTAAATGAGCCTAGACATTTTTATGTCGCAGTCTATTAATTTATCGTAATTTTTAGGGCGTTTAATTACAGGCTTTTCAAATGCTCAAGCACTTCTTTCAAATCCGAAATTACTTCTTTTAGCAATTGTTGTATGTCGGTGCTGTTTTTTATTTCAGCTAAGGTTTGAATTTCCTTTAACTTTTTCCCTGTGTTGTGCATCCCGAAAATCAGTACCGAAGATTTGGCTGTATGTGCCTCACGCGCAAGGTTTTCCCATTCTTCTTTTTCAAGATATAAATTCAGACTACCCATAAATTCAGGTAATTGTTCAGTGAAAATACCGATTAACTCTTTTTTGAATTCTTCATCACCAAACGAAAAGCGGTCAAGTTCTGATAAGTCGTAGTGTTTGTTATCGATCATGGCTGTAAATTATCAGCGTGCAAAATAGTAATTTTTCACATGAATTTGTGAGTAATTATTTCTGATATATTTCATGTGATTGCTTTGTTGTATTGCATAGTTTTGTGCATCAAAAAAACAGAAGAAATGAAGATTACTGCTTTTAACAGGATACATAAAAACGCCAGTGCTAAAATGGTGGAATTTGCCGGTTACGAAATGCCCATAGAATATACCGGAATTCGTGATGAACACATGAAAGTGCGCGAAGGAGTTGGGGTTTTTGATGTTTCGCACATGGGTGAGTTTTGGGTTAAAGGTACAAAAGCACTCGGCTTACTGAAAAAAGTATCGTCGAACGACCCGGCCATTCTCAAACCCGGACAAGCGCAGTACTCTTGTTTTCCCAACGGAAAAGGCGGAATTGTTGACGACCTGCTGATTTATTGTTTCGAGCCTGAGAAATATATGCTGGTGGTAAATGCATCTAATATTGAAAAAGACTGGAATTGGGTTAACAGTCAGAATAATATCGGAGCTGAGCTGGAAAACGCTTCAGACCAAATCAGTCAGCTTGCCATCCAGGGCCCGAAAACTGTAGAGGTTTTGCAAAAACTTACCGATATCAATCTGTCTGAAATAAAGTACTACACGTTTGTTACAGGCAAAATTGCAGGGGTTGACAATGTAATTATTTCGGCAACAGGCTATACCGGTGCCGGTGGTTTCGAATTGTATTTTTACAATAACGAAGCCGAAAAAATTTGGAACGCAGTTTTTGAAGCAGGTGTCGAATTTGGCATCAAACCCATTGGTTTAGCTGCGCGCGATACGCTTCGTCTCGAAATGGGTTTTTGTCTCTACGGGAACGATATCGACGACACAACTTCGCCCATCGAAGCAGGATTGGGCTGGATTACCAAATTTAACAACGGTCGTCAGTTTATCGACCGCGAATATTTAACCATGCAGAAAACCGAAGGTGTTACACGCCAGTTGCGTGGTTTTAGTATGCTCGAAAAGGCAATTCCGCGCCACGGTTACGAACTGGCCGATGCTGAAGGAAATATAATTGGCGTGGTAACCTCCGGAACCATGTCGCCGGTACTGAACAATGGAATTGGTATGGGATACATCAACAAAGAATATTCAGCCTTCGGAACAACTGTTTATGTGAAAATCAGAAACAAAGCAATTCCTGCTGAAGTGGTGAAACTCCCTTTTATATAATCTGATACGGTCTAAAAAAAGAAATGCCATCCTTCAGCGCGATGGCATTTCTTTTTCCTCCAAAGTTACTTCAAAGTAAAAAAACAGGTTTTACAACATATTCTGCATTTTTCATGTTTAAAAATGACATTAGTCATATATCTTTGAACGCGGAAATGTTTTAAAACGCATTTCAAAAAACAAAACATTGATTTTTCTCATCAGCCGACCTGAAACGAACTGTTTAATTTGTTGGCAGGTTGCTTTAATAAATGAACAAAGCATTAACCTATAAAAATTGCTAAAATGAAAAAGTATAATTTTTATGCCGGGCCATCGATTTTGCCCGAATTTACCATGCAAAAAACTGCTGAAGCGGTTTTAAACTTTGCCGGAACTGGTTTGTCTGTAATGGAAGTTTCGCACCGCAGCAAAGAGTTTATTGCTGTAATGACACAGGCACAGGAACTTACAAAAGAATTACTTCAGGTTCCTGATGGATATTCTGTGTTGTTTTTGCAGGGCGGTGCCAGCCTCCAGTTTTT
>DYSZ01000254.1 GCA_020726265.1 Draconibacterium orientale | reverse complement strand
ATTGGTTTGTTTGGTTTAGTTTGATTGAATAGGTTTTGTTTTGCAAAGCCCGGTGAAAGCCGGTTTTTTTGGTTCCCGCTGTTTCTTTTGAATAGCCTTACAAGATATCACCAAAAGTTTTGCGGTTATCATGTAAGTGATGTTTTTAAGCTTCAAATTATTTCGTCAATCAAAATCTGAATAATGACTATTAAAACGTTACTGCTGACCTGTCCTTTTATCTTTTCCGGTTTTGTAATAATGGCTGCCGATTTTCGTGTTCAATCGCCCAATGGAAAAATAACAGTTAAGGTTAATATCGAAAAGGGAATCAGGTATGCAGTGGAATTTCGCGGTGCACAGGTTGTAGAACCTTCATTGGTCTCGTTTCAGTTTGCACAGGCACCACCACTAGGTAACGATTTGAAAGTGATTGCTGATAAAACTGCATCGGTTGATGAATCTTGGAAACCTGTGCTGAAAAAGTTTGAATCGGTTCGGAATCAATATAATAATTTGATTCTTGAATTGCAGGAGATCAGATTTCCACAGCGGTTTATCAATCTTGAATTCAGGGTTTTTAAGATGGTGTGGGTTTCAGAACAGTTTTCCCCAAGCAGTTTACTTCGCATAAATATGTAATTACCGATGAGCTTACCCATTTCCGGTTCACCGGCAATCATACCTGCCGGGCTGTGAATTACGGAAGTTACACCACATCGCAGGAAGTGGAACATTTTGAATTATCCGGAATCGAGTATCCAGCATCCAGCAGAGTGACCCTGTTAATCGTCTGAAGTTTTTTTTAAAATCAAAATGGAAGGTCGCCTCCGTTTTCGTCGGCTTCGGGCGGAATATCGTCGATGCTGTATTCCGGAGCGCCGGCAGGAGAAGATTGGTTTTCAGTAGGTTTATCGATTTTCCAGGCATTGATGTTGTGGAACCATTTCCCGTTGTACTCGCGCGATTCGATGTTAAACGACACATCAACCATTTCGCCCACAGCGAGGTTGTTAATCAGCGAGGTTTTGTCGCCAAACAAGGTAAAGCAAACTTTCCGCGGAAACTGTTCCTCAGTATCTATTACAAATTCGCGTTTGCTCCACTCTTTTCCACCTTTACTCACGCCAGTTTCGGCTTTCAGAATTTGAAAAACCCTGCCTTTTACACTTAATGCCATAATTAGTTTATTCGATTGTTTTTGTTCGATAAAAGTAAAAAAGAAACCCTTTGCAAAAAATTCTGCAAAGGGTTTTTATCCATGAATAATGAACTTTTTCTTATTTTACACCTTCAGCCTTTACAATTTCGAGGAGTTCAACTTCGAAAATGAGAACTGAGTTTGGACCGATGTCGCCACCGGCACCACGTTCGCCATAAGCAATTTCAGAAGGCAGGTAAATTTTCCATTTCGAGCCAACAGGCATCAATTGCAGTGCTTCAGTCCAACCCGGAATTACCTGGCCAACACCAAAAACAACAGGTTCGCCACGGTCAACTGAACTGTCGAAAACTTTACCATCGATTAAAGTTCCGTGATAATGAACACGTACCTGGTCGGTTGCAAGGGGCAGTGCGCCTGTTCCGGCAGTAATCACTTCGTATTGCAAACCGCTGGCGGTTGTGGTTACACCTTCGCGGGCTTTATTTGTTTCGAGGAATTTATTTCCTTCTTCCAAAGCTTTCTGAGCTTCGCGTTCGCCTGCCGATTCAAAGAATTTGCGAACAACTTCGTTGGCCTGTTCTTCGGTAAGTACAGCTTCTTCGCCCATCGATGCAATGCGGAATGCACTTGACATCGCTTCTTTGTTAATGTCGCCGCCACCTGGAGCGCTTTCAAGTTGTTTCAGGTTGTTTGTACCAACAAGAACGCCAATAGCATAACTTACTGAGTCGATATCTGACTCTAATTTAACTGATTTTCCATTTTGCTGGCACGATGCGCTGAGCGCTAAAATACCAACTAACCCGTAAATAATTGAGTTTCTCATGTTGTAAAATATTTAAATGATTTCTAGTAATTCCACATCGAAAATAAGTGTCATGTCGGAGCCGATTACACTGCCTGCGCCATGTTTTCCGTAAGCGAGGTGCGACGGAATAAAAAGCCGCCATTTTGAACCCACCGGCATCAGCTGCAGCGCTTCAACCCAACCCTGAATTACCCCGTTTACAGGGAAAACCGCTGGTTTGCCACGTTGTATTGAGCTGTCGAAAATGGTTCCATCGATTAAAGTACCGTGGTAATGACATTTTACCTGGTTTTTTGCTGAAGGGATGTCACCGTCGCCTTCTTTTAAAACTGAATACTGCAAACCGCTGGGCAATTCGGTAACGCCGCTCACTTTTTTGTTTTCAGCCAGAAAACGTTGCCCGTCTTCAAGGTTCTGGTCGCCTTTGTTTTGGTTAATTCCGGCAATAAACGATTCGAGAATCTGGTTGGCATCTTCAGGATGAATTTTGGGGTGGTTTCCTTTGAAAACATCGGTAAACCCATCCTGAAAAACTTCAGGATTAACAGTTTTTACCCCTGTTTGAATGAGGTTGGCGGCAATACTCATCCCAAGTGCATAGCTGAACTCTTCGAGTTCGCCGTTCAGTTTTTTATCAGTCATTAAAAATTTTAGTTTTAAAGGCTGCGAATATAATGCAATTTTTTGGCAATTAAATGTTTGCCATTTGTTTTATTCCGCGCAACATTTGAAATTTTCCCGGGGGGCCGGGCAGGCGTTCCATTGTAAAGCCGGCAGTTGCCAAATTGCGGCGTACTTCGCCTTTGGCACTGTAAGTTACAAAGATTCCACCGTCGGAAATTAACCCTGATATTTTGCTAAAAACAGCGGGTGTCCACATTTCGGGCTGCTTGTCGGGGCCAAATGCATCGAAATAAATCACATCGCATTTCTCACTTAAAACAGGTTCAAAATGAAGTAAATCGTCTTCAATTTTAAGCAGACTAAAAAACGGGCTGATTTGTATTTCAGTATTCCAACGGGCAGTATGAATTTTTTCGAAAATCTTTTCGGCTTCAGCAGAAATCAGTTGGCCATAATTTAACTGGCTGATGATTTCTTTGTTCAGCGGGAACTTTTCGATGCTGATGTATCTCGTTTTTCGGCGTATCTTTCCGGCTTCAACAGCAGTTAACAAACAATTGAGCCCGGTGCCAAAACCAATTTCAAAAATAACCG
>DYSZ01000082.1 GCA_020726265.1 Draconibacterium orientale | reverse complement strand
GCACCGTCGGGAAAAGTATGCTGACCTCAAAATTCACCGGGAATATTCTTGATAATTTAGTGCAAAGTGTTCATTTAAAGGTCGTTGATTTTTCGGGAAGAGAGGTGCTGAACGAAACCCGCCACAGTGATTTCAGGGGAACAATAAACCTGCCCGGCGAAGACTACAAGCCATACAACGCCGACATCGAATTACAACTGAAAAACGGGGAAAAACTTCCGTATCAATTGTCCTTCCACTCAGGAAAGAGAACTGAATACACGCTATTCACTCAAGGAAAATCAGATTACAAAATTGAGCTTGCGCCCAACGCTTCTGAATCAGAACAATGGGCAGCCAAAGAATTGCAAACCGCACTGAAAGAAATGAGCGGAGTGGAAATCCCGATTACCAACTCTGTGGGCGACAGTCCGAAAATTGTAATCGGTTATAACAAGGAAATGGGGCAACTGAACGGAATTGCAGAACCTGAAGTAACCGACGAGTCGTTTGTTTACCTCAATGACGGATCTGATATTTATATTTTTGGTGGACAGCTTCGCGGAACGATGTACGGTGTTTTTTCATTCCTCGAAAACGAGTTGGGTTGCCGCTGGTACACCCCAAAAGTCACTGTGATTCCGAAACGTGAAGAACTAAAATTTGATTTTTACGGGCACACCGAAAAACCGGGAATTCGCGTACGAAACGACTTTTACTTCGAGGCTTTCGACCCGGTTTGGGCGGCACGGAACAAAATGAACGGAACCCTTGATTTTGCCGATGTTCCCCGCAAACAACCCGGCGGTGTGGAAGGCTACTGGGCGGTACATACTTTTTACCCACTGATGCCACCCGAAGAATTTTTTGACAAACAACCTGAGTATTACAGTCTCATCGACGGAAAACGCATTCACGAGCGGACGCAGCTTTGTCTTTCGAACCCTGATGTTTTGCGGATTATTACTGAAAGAATCAGCGAAAGAATGCGGAAAAGCCCTGGATTTCTGATTTACGATGTGAGTCAGAACGACTGGGACAACCCGTGCCAATGCGAAAAGTGTCAAGCCATCGCCAAAAAATATGGCGGCGAACCGGGGATTCTCATCTGGTTTGTGAACCAGGTTGCCGAGGCTGTTGAAAATGAATTCCCCGATAAATTTATTGGAACACTGGCTTATCAGTACACGCGTCATGCACCCGAAAATATCAGACCGCGGGATAACGTGGTCGTGCGGTTATGCAGTATTGAATGTTGCGTGGCTCACGATTTTGAATGCTCCGCCAACCAGTCGTTTCTCACCGATTTGCAAAACTGGTCGGCCATTGCGCCACATTTATACATATGGGATTATGTGGTGAACTTTAGCAACTACCTGTTGCCGCTGCCCAATTTTGCCACGCTTCAGCCAAAAATCAAGTCTTTTCAAAAAAACAATGCCATCGGAATCATGGAACAGGCAGCTTACCAAAGCCGCGGTGGCGAATTTGCCGAATTGCGTGCCTACCTCATTTCAAAAATACTTTGGAACCCCGACTGCAACACCGAAGACGTTGTGAACGATTTTTTTGTTGGATATTACGGACGTTCGGGTAAATACATCAGGCAATATTTCGATTTACTGCAAAGCCTTGTTACGCCCGACAATCATTTCCCTTACGGAATTTCACCCCAGGATGAAATCTTTACGCCTGTTTTTATCGACAAGGCTGCAATCCTTTTTGCGGAGGCCAAAAAAGTAGCCGATAACGAAGAAATTTTACACAGGGTCGAACTTTCGGAACTAGCTATTTTATATCTGAAATGCAAACAACGTCCGGTACTTTCGCGTATCAACGGCAGTTATGCAAAGTTCTGTGAGATTGCTGAACGCGAACAGGTGACGCATTATGCCGAACGCGGCGAACCGCACCGGAAAACATTTCATTTGGGCGTTGAAAATGCGCAGGAGTAAGTGTAAGCAAGAACTAATTCCTTTAGGGTGACTATCATTCTTATTAACGTTGAAGCATGTGTTTTGTGATGAAACGACGTTAAATTGTAAACCGTAATTTTGTACATTGTAAATATCTCAAAATGAACTCACGTGAACGTATTCTTTCAGCCATCAGCCATAAACAGCCCGACCGGGTGCCGATTGACCTTGGCGCCCATGGCAGTTCGGGTTTCTCGTTTGTTACCTACCAGAACCTGTTGCATTATCTCGGCATGGAGCACCTGCCCAACCAGGTACACGATGTGGTACAGCAACTTTCGCAACCTGCCATGGAAATCCTTGACCTTTTTGGCGCCGATGTTTTGGATGTGGGCCGCCATTTTAATCAAACTCCCGGTTACTGGCACGAAATTGAACTGGTAAAAGACTATCCGGCACAGTATCCGCATTGGTTCAGGCCTGAGAAACAACCTGACGGATCGTGGCTGGCAGCCAATAAAAATGGAGAGTATATCGGCAAAATGCCCAAAGGAGCCACCTTTTTCGACCAGCTGATTTTTCCGTATAAAGATGATTATCCCAAAAATTATTCGCGGATGGGTGAAGATATGGAACGCGCTGTTTGGGGTGGATTTGGATTCACGCCGTATGACCGGATGAACCAACCCGATTTCTGGAATTTACTTCGGGAAAAAACAATCGATCTGCGTTCAAAAACTGACAAGGCGCTGATGCTGAGTGTAGGTTGTAATCTGTTTGAACATGGAACCTTTCTCCGCCGCATCGATAATTTCCTGATGGATCTTTTTCTGCAACCCGATGAGGTGAACCGGTTACTGGATGCCCTGATGGAACGACACATGGGTTTTCTGTCGAAAGTTTGCGCTGCAGTGGGAGATGTGGTTGATATTCTGAAATTTGGCGATGATCTGGGAACCAATACCGGACCGTTTTTCGCAGTAGAAACTTACCGTGAATTTTTTAAACCACGCCACAAGCAGCTATGCGATTATGTGAAAAACCATAGCTCGGCACATACTATGTTGCATTGTTGTGGTGGCATTTATGAACTGATTCCTGAACTGATTGAAGCAGGTTTTGAAGTGATTAATCCAGTACAAATCAGTGCCATCAACATGGAACCCGAAAGGCTGAAGCGCGAATTCGGTAAAGACATTACTTTCTGGGGTGGCGGCTGCGATACCAAAACCATCCTCAACAATGCGACACCACAACAAGTAAAAGATCACGTAAAACGCAATATAGAAGCGTTTTACAACGACGGCGGTTTTGTGTTTAACCAGGTTCACAACATCATGCCCGATGTACCGCCGCAGAATATTGTAGCCATGTTCGAGGCAGTGAAGGAGTTTGCATAAACAATAATAGGTGCGGAGGTTTTTAACCTCCTGTTGTATGCGGCGGGAAACCTTACCGTCATATCCGCTGAGCGAATATCAGCACAGTATTGATTTCCGTTCATAAATCCTGTACGGGTTCGATTTTAGTAGCCGAACAAAAACGCTTCACCACCCCGCACCGGTGTTTGAAATACCAACCAGGGGAAACGGGGAATGTGATAAAAAAAAATCGTATTCAGCCATTCAGCCAAATACGATTTTTCGTATTAAAATTTCTGATGCAGAAAACTAGTTTTGCGGGCCGCCCTGGCCGCTACCACCCTGGCGCATCCTTTCGCGGCGTTCAGCCTGAGTTTTCTCGTATTTTGCAAACTGTTCTTCAGAAAGCACAACTTTAATTTTCTGTGTTTGTTCTTCGCGCATTTGCTGCATTTTTTCGCGCATAGCTTCACGGTCGCCGCCGTCCTGCATTCCTTCTCGTGCCTGACGCATGGTTTCAAAACCTGCTGTAATAATTTCACGCACCTGTTTTTCCTGATCATCAGAAAGCTCGAGACCTTCTTTTATTTCTTCCATCTGGCGATCGACAAATGCCGCCGGGTCAAAATTTCCGCCACCCATGCCGCCGCCCGGATTCATTTGTTGTTGTTCCTGTTGATTATTTTGCTGAAGTTTGTTGCAACTCATTGAAAAAGCCATGATAATGACCATTACTAAATAACCGATTCTTTTCATTCTGTAATTTTTTTGGTTATAGTTAAATTAAACGCCAAATATGCTAATAATATTTTTTGCGCCTGAATTCCTGCCAATAAAAATTTCGTGCTCTTAATACAAAAATCTTCAGTGCCCTTTTGCCGATGCCATAATTTTGTTGGCGTAGGCAAGCAGCAATGCCGATAACAAAAATACAAGGTGAATGCTGATATGCAGAATTGCGGCCTGTAACGGCACATTGTGAATATCGATAAATGTTTTTAGCAGGTGAACCCCCGAAATACTACCAGCGAGACAATGAGTTTAATTTTTAACGAACTGGCATTGATTTTACCCAGCCGCTCAGGTTTGTCCTCGTGGTTTTCGAACTCAATTTTACTTACAAAAGTGGTGTAGCCACCAATAAAAACCACTACCAATAAATTAATCACCATCGAAATGTCAATCAATCCCAAAACCGAAAGCAGGATTGTATTTTCGTCCATAACTTCAAATTGGGTAATAAGTTTCCAAAGCTGCAACATAAATTTTACAGCAAAAAGTACCGGTGCCACCAAAAGTCCCCAAAAAACCGGAAGTTGCATCCACCTGCTACAGAATAAAAACAGTTCTAAAAGTTGTTCTATTTTTTTCATTCTATAAACTGTTTTCTGTAATCAGTAGTCATTAAAAATTCAGTTTATAATAACCATTTATTCAGTATATGGTTTAAAAACCTTTTGGAATTTCTGACTACTATTCATCTCAGGAACATACAGAAATACAGTTATCCTGTTACTTCTAATAAATCCTACCCAATCAACCAGAAAAACATCGGGGTGTTTTATTTCATCAACTCAGTGCTTAAAGGCGATATACTGGTCAATTTATTTTTTGTAATTAAATATTTTTGAAAAATCAGCATCATTGGCTATTGGTAATTGAACTATCTTTGTTTTTAAATAAATTTAGTTATGCAGGCAGTAATTTTAAACAGTGATTCAAAAACAGATATAAAACTTTTGGTTGACCTGGCAAAAAAGATTGGAGTACAATCAAGGGTTTTAACAGAATCCGAAATTGAAGAAATAGGATTGACAAAATCTATTCGATTAGGCAGAACCAACACATATGTTGATACATCAGATTTTATCAATAAACTTCGAAAATGATTGTCAAAATCGATAAAAGTTTTGAAAAGGATACAGATAAAATAAAAGACAGAAATCTTCTTAATAGTATTGCTGATTGTATTGATTTACTTCTTGTTGCAAAGAATATTAAATCAATAAAAAATCTAAAAAAACTTAAAGGTGCCAATTCTTTTTATCGAACTCGTCTTGGAGATTACAGAATCGGCCTTGAAATTAAAAATGAAACGATTGAACTGATTCGGTTTTTACACAGAAAAGATATTTATAAATATTTTCCGAGATAAGTCGTTTCAAAACGCAAATCAAAAAAATCCCTGTAATTTCTATTTACTTATTTGATACACCCTCACCCAATCAACCAGAAAAACATCGGGGAAAATACTTTTGGCAATCTCTTCACGATTATTCGGGTATTCCATACTCAGAATCAGGTATTCTTCAATTTGTGAGATTCCCCGCGTGATTTCGTAAAACTTCAGTCCATCGACATAAAAAATGTATTTATCGGGCAGCCATTCGAGTGCAAATGTGTGAAAACCCTCACCCACTCCTTTCAGATAACTCTGGAAGCCACGGGTTGACTGCTGATTGGGACCGTAAGCCCAGTGCACATTGTGCGAAACAATATCGTTGCCCAGTTTACGGAAACATTCCAGAATATCGATTTCGGCACCAAATTTTGCAGGGTCTTCGCCTTTGGCAATTTCGGTGGATTGAATCCAGAAGGCAGCCCACACCCCGCCCGGCGATTTCTGAACCTGTGCCCGGCATTCGTACCAGCCGTATTTCGACATAAACAAACCCTGAGTTCCTACCGCGCTGCCAAAAAGTGTGTCGTTTTCATGCAGGGCAAACAATTTCAGCAATCCGTCTTCCACTTTTACAGCACGGGGCGAAACATACGCAACCGCCCGCGCACCCACACCGCGTACCCGCCATTTGGTAGTGTCGAGTTGTGTACCTTCAAACTCATCGTTCCAAACCATTTTGTAACCCATTTCTTCGGGAATGTATTTTTTATCCGAAATGGGTCCGTGTTCAGGTCGCTGTGCCCGAACACCCAATACATATAATAGTGCGACAAAAACAATTGGTAATTTTCTCATTTTTAAAATTTTATCCTTTTTATTTATCGAATATTTGAATTTGATATTTCGCTACTACGTAGCTCCTTTTTATAATTCTATTTCCTGACTACAAATATTTCGCTGCCATGCAGCTTTATTTTTTTTTTGCGACAGAGTCGCGGTATCTTTGTAGAATACAATTCGTTAAAAACGCTAAAGCTCCAGCGGAGCGAAACATAATTATGATGTTCAAATTGATTTTTTTATCAAACCGAATTTTAAAATCTGTGAATCTGTGGCATTCATTTCTAATTTTTAATTTTTAATTCATAAATCCGCTCCCGCATTTCATCCAAAGTTCCAATCACAATGTAATATTCGTACTCGTAAACACTATTTTTATAAAGAATTTCCTTTTTTACCGGTGCGATGTAAGAGGTCGCGCCATCCGCTGCTTCTTTACCCGGAACCCCGGCCATTCCAGCCAGAAACCTTGTGCATAGCGGATTGTAAACCGCCATTCCAAAATGGTTGTCATCAACAAATGCCATCCAGTTTTCAGGTACATTTTCGTATCTGCCCCAAAAACCGTTCTCCAAATGCATAACCTTCGGTTTGCTGAGTGTGTCGTTGCTAAATGGTTTCGGGCCCAGGTAAGTAACCAGGTTTTTCAGCGCCGAAATCGGGTAAACTGCAGGCAATTCCTGGTCGCATAAAATGCTGTCGCCGTAAATATTGTCGGTGCGGTGGATGGTGAGCTGGTTGCGGATTGTCAGCACATTCTCTTTCAAAAAAGTCCATTGTTCCATTTCAGCTTCGGCAGGCCGGTTGTTCATGTCCCACTGCATAGGAATACACTTCACATACAGTGAATCGCTGGTTTGTTTATAATCCAGTATTTTAGCCCGGTTGCGGAATGCATCTCCCACCTGAATCGGGTTCCACGGCCAGGGCGACCAGCTTGGCGACTGTCCGTCCGCTTTGCGGTCGAGGCTTTTACCGGCGTAATACGACTGCTGAATGTATCGCCCCTCATCGGCGATATTTACCAGACTTCGCTGAGTGCCAGTAAGCGAAATCCACGAAATGGCCCCACCCCGGGTGAGGTCGAATTTCACGGTAAGTGTTCCGTTGTCGGCAACAAGTTCATCAGGAGTACTGGATTTCTGTGCTATATCAGTTTGTCCCGTGCATGCGATAAAGGAAATCATTCCGAAAAAAATCAAAATCTGTTTCATATTTCCATCCTGCTTATAACTGACCAATTCGAAATCATTGTGTAAACTTTGTTTCTTAGAGCCTTCGTGGCAAAATAATTTACGCCACAAAAACCCAAAACTTCACAAAAATAATCTTAGAAATCTGTGAATCAGTGGCATTTAATTAAAATCCAATATTCAGTGCTACCCAGGCGCTGCGCCCAACCCCGTTGATTCCCGAACCATGGGTACGGTAATCCTCGTTGAAAATGTTTTCGAGACCTGCTTTTATTTTGATGTGTTTCAAATTGTATCCGGCAAACACGTTAACCACTTCCCACCCAGGTGTTCCGCCTTCAGAAATCCGGTTGTCGCTTTTGTCGCCCGCTGCAAGCCTGTCCTGCATTCCGGCAAAAAGCAATTCGCCTGAAACAAAAAATTTATTCAAACTGTAAGTGGTTGCAATTTTCCCGTTCAAAGGTGGAATCCTGCGTAATGGCTCATCACCGGTAATGTTCTGACCGTAAGTATATGAAATTCCACCGTTCACATCAAGGTTTGGAATTATTTTCCACAGAAAAAAGGCTTCACCTCCGGTAATAAAAGCCTCTCCTACATTTTCTTTAATATAAACCGGATAACCGTCAATTTCCTCACCTTCTACCTTTATACGGGTTATCAGTTCATTAAGAATCATGTAATAGGCAGCCAAACTGGCCTGGAATTTAGGCAGGCTGATTTTATACCCCGTTTCAAAATTAACCGACTTTTCAGGTTTCAGGTCGTAAGCCGGTACTTCGTAGCGAAAATCCACAATTCCCAGTGTCCCCATATCGTCGATATTTGGTGCCCGGAAACCATTGCTGACAGTGGCATACAAATGGTTCGCTTGGTTCAGGTTGTACATCGCCCCTGCATTAAAAACCAACGCTTCAGGTGTGATTTTCACTTCGCCCAAATCCTTGTCATTAATTTTAATATTGAAGGCGTTAAACCGGATTCCTCCATCGATTACCCATTTGTTCAAAGTAAAATGGTGCAGCGAGTAAACCGAGAAATTGCCATATTTCGAGTCGTCGGGGTACAATCCCCTTTTTTCGAGTGGTGCTGCTGAATTATCGGTACTGAGAACAAAACGGCTACTCCAAATCTTGTCGTGGTAGTATTCAACTCCCGAATTGGCTGTCCAGATTTTGCTGAATGCCGAGGTAACATCAGCAACAAATCCAAGTGTATTCACCCGATTGCTATCTATTTGAACGAGATTCGAGCCGTTTTTTTGTGCTGTCGTATTTTCAGTGTTTTGCTGCCACGAAGCGATAAATTTAACCTGGTCGAATGCCTTTTTTCTGCCCTGAACATTCAGCCGGGCATAATTCATTAATCGTTGTTGCGGGTGAAACTCGTTAACTGCGTAATTTTCGAGCACCACTTTATGATACACCGGAACATGCGACTGATTAAGAAACTGGCTGGTCAATGTGAGTTGCATGTTGTCCTTCAAAGCAAATAACAATTTACCATCGAAAGCATATTCTGTATAGCCCGACGGACTTTGGACACCTGTTTCTTTATCCCCCACCAGATCGCCAAAATCGCGGTATGTGCCGCCAATCAGCACAGCCATTTTTTTCGAATTGTATTCCAGTTGCCCGCGACCAGTTTTTTCCATTCCGTCAGTCACCATTTTTCCAGTCACATTTCCATGCCATTCAGCGCCCGTTGAATTTAATAGCGGATCAATACTAAAAATCTGAAGTGCGCCTCCCAGTGCATCGGAACCGTATTGCACAGAACCGGTTCCACGGGCAACTTCCATGCGGTCGATGGTAAAAACATCAACCGTGTTCAGGTATTGATTTGGTCCGTAGCGGTAAATAGAGTTATTAAGCCTAATGCCATCAAACAATAAAAGCGTTTGATTGCCCGTAAGTCCCCGAATAAAAGGCGAACCACCGCCGTGATTCGTTTTTTGTACAAAAACTCCATTGGTATTCAAAAGCATTTCGGGAGTGGAGCGTTTGGTAAAGTGATCCATCTCCTTTTTGTCCAGCAGACTGATACTGTATGGAATTAACTGTTCATTTACAGGAATACGCTGTGTCGTTACAACCACCTCCTCGATAAGTAAAGTATCAGTTATTTTGGGTTGAGAGCTGGCAAAAAAGCCTGCAAAAATCAGAAAAATGAACCCGTTTAATTTTTTCATTAATATCATAGGTTGGTTAAATGACAAAAAAACAAAATTCCATTTTTATATCAGTTTATCTATTGATAATTATTCATTAAAAAATCGGTTCTATAACGGATAGCGTGGGTAATCAAATTTAAAAACTCTTTTGCCAACATTATTTAAAATCACTGGAAAATAGTTTTAATGAATCTTGCACCGTAGCTTCAGCCCGGTGACAAGCGAAATAATGTAGATTTCGGCTTCAGCCTTTAATTCAAACAAGTTAAAAGAATAAGTAAAATTAAATGCTAAAGCTTTGTACCTCCTGTAATTCTTATCGCAAGGCTAAAGCTTTCTGCCGACAAAGTAAGGCATGACGCTAAACTAAATTCGCATGTAAAAAAATCTACAATTGCAACCGGCAATTTTTAATTACCCACACAAAACATTACAGAGCCTCGAATTTTATATTCTCGCAAATTATTTTACGGATATTTTTATACATTAGAATTGCTCATTTTAAGTTGGTTTTCAATTGTAATTATCTTTTCGATATGTCTGTCAGCAATTTCGCGGTGGATTGAATCGAAAGGCAGAATCGGTTCACGAACCAAATCGGTGGAATAAATTCCCTGTTTAAAAAGCAGACGTTTAAAAAAGTGGATGGAAATATCGAGATGCTGGTTTGAAAACGCCAGAACCGGAAGAATCTCTCCAAAAAGATTTTCGGCTTCAGTTTCTTTTCCCGATTTCCAGAGCCTGTAAATTTCGCAGTAAATCTTGTGCATGCCAGTGGGCATAAAAGTATGAACACCGCGTTTTAATCCTTCAATCATCTGCGAAACCGCCCAGCCACCGCTGACATTCAACTGTCTGTTTGTTAATTCAAGAATCCGGGAATATTTCACACCCGCTGGAACTGTTTCCACTTTCAGACAGCGGAAAGCTTCCACTGTTTCAAAAAGTTCCAGAATCAGTTTATCTGGCAGACCGTATCCCGAAGCATCCCAGTCTTGCAGCATAATCATTTCAGGGCCGGTTTCAGCCAGTTCTGAAAAGTGGTTTTTAAACTGATTTTCGTTCTGAAAAGGAATCTGAAACAGGACATTTTTACAACCCAGCCTGATATATTCCGAAATCAGCCGTTTGCTTTTTACCAGGTCGGTTTCGCCAGCACCGGCAATTACAGGAACTTTCCCGTTTACCTCGTCCAAAACAGCGGCTACCATTTCAATACGCTCTGTTTCTGAAAGTTTATAAACTTCAGAAGCCATGGCAGGCACAAGGAATCCGGCTACACCGGCATCGAGGGCGTAACGGACGTTTTTCCGTAAAGAAGTAAAATCGATGGAATTATCGGTTTTAAATGGAGTGTTTAATACGGTAACAATGCCAAAAAGTGGAAAAGGAGCCTCCCCGGAAGCCTCCCGCAACCCCTCCGAAGGAGGGGAGTTTAGAACTGTATTATAGTCGATATCTTTCGTCATTTTTCCATTTTAGTTTCTCAGTTCCGTCCGCAACAGCTTTAGTTTTTCAATCTGGTTTCTTCGCGGACGGTTGTTTCGCTTGCCTTTCTGTCCCCGGGGTTAATCCCGAAGTTTCGGGACCTGGGTTATGCATATTTAGCCTTTCTGGCTTTTTTTCTTTCCCCCTTTGGGGGAATCAGAAGGGGGCTTTTAAAACCCAAACATCTGTAACCCGAGATTGCTGGCGCCAGTTTAGGTGGTCTTCGTCGGGTTTGTCGAAAGTGATTTTCAGTTTGCCATCTTTTATCAGTTCTTTTGAAAGCGGAAATTCCTTGAACTGCTCAAAACCTTTTTCGTATTTCGTGGGTATCAGCCGTTCGCCGTTTGCACGCAACAGCGCCTCGCCAAAACCAGCCACACGAATCAGGTAATCGCTGTTCGGGTCGAGTCTGGTGTATTCCAAAACCGGTGTAAACTGAAAAAGCTGCGTCGATAAACGCTTGCGGCTTAAACCATCGTTTTCCCACAAATAATCGATGGCATCTTCAGTTTCCGATGTTACGCGTAAGGCATCGGCACTCGAAATATTGTCGTAAAAACTTCCTTCGCCGGGATTTTCGTAGTTCCGGATAAAATCGAGCCTCGCCACTTTTTCCTGTTCCGATTTCAGTTCCGAAACTTTTTTAAACTCATCTTCGAGCCACCAGCGGTTGTTGAGCGAATAATCGATAAAATCGAGAATGGCACCACGTTCCGGGCCACGCGCATTGTATTTTGGCACACTGGTTTGCAACCCGATGGATTGAAAAAGCGCTTCACAATAATCCACCACTTTTTGTCTGAGGTCTTGTGCAACCGGTTCGGTTTCTGCCTTTTTCAGTACTACAAGTGCATCGGCCATTGCCTTATCAGCGCCAATTGTTCCGGCTGTGGCAAGAATTTCATACGCCTGTTTTTCGAGACTTATTTCATAAGCTTGTCTTTGCTGAATAAAAGCATCATAATAAGCCCGCATCACCAGTTGTTGCCAGCGCCAGTTACCTGCCAGCTGTAGATTTTCTGTTTCCAGCGTTTTCCACAATTCAAGTGTTTTACCCTCCGTTTCATTGCCCTGAAGCGGACCCACCCAGTTTTGTTCAAGGGCGAAAATTCCATTGGCAGCAGTTTCAGCAACATCATTTCCAAAAAAGAAACGGCAATATTCAACCATAATCTGCTTTTCATCGGTTTTCGAATCCCAGCCCATTTGGCTCCATACTACTTTATTCACATCATCATGAACTCCGTCGGAATACGAAATAAATCCATCGGTAAAAACTGCATCTTTTCTGAAAATTTCGGCATAATACAGCGGCTGCGGATTGGTACATTCGCGTCCTTCGGTGAGTGCAAAAGCCTGATCCCATTTTTTTACCGGGTACTGACAGCGAACTGTGTGTGTAAGGTCGGGGTACAAACGGTGTTTGTATTTTGCAGGCAAAAGCTGGCGCTCCAAATCAACGGGCGGACTGCTCGGACCGTAAACAACACCGGTCAGCCAGTCGGGACTTTTTTCGTTCAGGTAATCGAAGAAATATTTCACCTTTTCTTCGTCAAAACCCTGCAACGAAATCCACATGGTGGCGTTTGGATGGAATTTATGAAGGATAGCTGTTAATTCTTCCAAAAACGGCAAAACATCGGAAGGATGGTTCTCGCCGGGGTCGCCGCCGGGAAAGAAAACACCATCGAGCCTCGGGCATTTTTTGTAAAACTCCTCGTGCTTTTCAAGTTCAGACTGGCGTAATTTTTTGTCTTTTAAATCGATATCAGCTGGCACCCAAATCCAGTATTCGGCATCGTATTTATTGCAGATTTCACTGATATGAATGTTCATTTCCTCGCGCGGAATTTTCATGTGCACGCTGGGCGGGCCATCCTGAAAAGGAATATCCTCGAAACTGTTTGCCCCGAAAAGAATCTGTTCGCGGAAATGCTGCTCAAATTGTTCCACTGTCCATGCATCCCACGAGTTGGCGGTATTGCGGTATCCAAACTGATGTCCGCGCAGCGGGTATTCCGGTGACGAAGCAAAATCAATTGCTTCGGGAAGCTGCAAAACTCCCTGTTCCATTTTTGCAATCCGTAAAAAATTCCCGATTCCATACAAAATTCCGCGTGCGTCGGCACCGATAATCCAAAGAATACTTTTACCATTTTCGGTTGAAAAGTAAAGACGAAATCCTTCCTTTTTCAGTTCAGGCCGGTCGTTGCCTTCTGCCACAGGAACCGCCATTCCAAACAATTCCTTATCGGTTGACAGCGCCAGTACAATAATGGTTTTGTTGTCCGGGTTATCAGCAGTTTTCAGTTGCAGTGCAGTTCTTTTTGCCACTTCTTCGTTTAAAACTTGGGGTGCAGTAGTGTTTATCGGCGCAGGTATCGCTGGCGAAACCAGAATAACAGCTTTGCTTAAATCGAGCTGTTTCCCCGAATGGTTTAAACATGAATTTTGTAAAATTATGAATGAGAGGAATAGAAATAATTTGAGTATCCGTTTCATTTTAAATTGTTTATTAATATTTATGAGTTATAACTGAACCAGTTCAGCATCCAGTCCGTTTATCTGAACTGACCGTTTTTCTTCACCTTTTCTTAGTGTAAATTGTTCCCGGGTTTCCGACAGATTCCACAACAAAACCGTTTTGCATTCGGGATACCAGGCACAAACCACCGGTTTATCTTCTTCCACATACGGAACTCCTTTTAATTGGGGAATAATTTCGCGTTTAAAGGCAAAGATTTCCTGCAGGTTTTCAGCCACAAACCGCACCTTGTTGAATTTTTTTTCAGGATTCGAACCATGAAGAAATGTGGTTCCCGTTGACTTTAATTTGCCCGAATCCACATCTGCTGCATCAAAATCAGAAAGGAAAGTCCAGCCGTCAGAAGCTGGTTCTCCCGTTACTTCAAAAGGAATTCCTGAAGCCAGAAACAGGCTGAAAGGCTTGTCGTTTCCTACCATCCGGCTGCTTTCGCCCCAAAAATGTTTGAATGGCCCCTGCAGTTTTTGCCCTGCAATTTTTTGGTGTATGGCTGCTGCCTTTTTCATGGCAGGTGCCAGCGTTTCCCAATGAGTGAACGGAAAAGGGTCCAACCCGCTCATCATCATGGTATTTCTGATATCGGCAATGGTTGAAATGTGCAGTTTTGTAGCCATATTTTTAGCCGAAAGTTTGTCGGCAGGATAAGCTGTTGTTTCGCTGAAAGCCATTTCAGGAGCTACAAACCTTCGGTGGAAAAGTGCGCTGAAAAGTTCATCGGTTTTCCCTTTTACCGGACTAAACGATTTGTCCTCAAACATCAACTCACCTACCCTGAAAAGCGACCCTTTGTAATTGTTCAACCTGATTCCGGCCTTTTCAGAACCAAGGTACATGACCATGATTCCCAGTACCACGTCAGGCGCTGCAACCTGTTGAGCCCTGAAAGAAGCAGTGAGCTGGTCGCAGTTGTATTCAATCCAGTTTCGCAGGACCGGACTAAGTTCACGGTTTTTGATATCCTGTTTAAGTTGCATCCAGGTTTGCTCATTGTACCCGTATTTAGTTGTAAAATCCAGTTTGTGCCAGTCGCAAAAACAGCCGCCAATGGTGCCGGGTGAACGCGCCAACCTGAAGTCATCATCAAGAAACAACTTTTTAAAACCGGTTTTGCTTACTATTTGAATGACTGTTATGTTTTCTTCAGTTACAACCGGATGCACTGATGTTCCTGAATATTTTTTTCCGTCAACATCCACACTCCGGGGCCAGTGCTGTGGCGGAACATCAAAAGAGGTGTCGCCTCCCAAAGAATTGCTGGGATGCCCAAACGGAACAGTAAGCGAATGCACGGCAATGCCCATTTTTTCGATTTTGGTCTTCCAATTCAATATATCTTCCATTGGATATGGCCAGTAGCCATTTAGAAAAACAGGCATCCATACATCGGTTACACCACTTTTTGCAATCAGGTCTGCAAATTCAGGGTGACTGTTCAGAACTGTTGTATTGGTGCAAAGACTAAATGTTCTGACATTTTTAGAATTCACAGCACCAAAAGGCGCGAATCCCACGAGTGCAGAAGTTCCGGCAAGGGATGTAATTTTTATAAAATCACGTCTGTCAATCATTTTTATTTTGCTAAAGGAAGTGCGCTTTTAATTGCTTCGCCCGAAATTATTTCGCCCAGTTTCGGGCCATAAAAACTTACGCTCGATTCGTAACCGCCGCCATTTACATATTCCTCTTCGGTGAGAATATAACTAATCCATTCGTTGGCCAGACCGCCGATGGCTACGTGTTTTACCTTGTCATTTTTCAGCGAATCCTTGATTTTATTGCCCAATTCAGCTACCAGTTCACCCGGAATTCCCACCAGCACAAAATCACCGATTCTCACCGAACCCATTCCCACTTTTTTGGGACCGAGTGCATCCATAATCACTTTCACAGTTTGTTCGTTGAGTCCGTATTCAGCACCACCGGTTTCCATAAAATCAGGATGTGCAACCTGTTCCGGTAAATCGATGATTTTGTAACTGTAAACCAGTTCACTTTCTTTTTTAGTCTGAACTGAGTTATATACACTCATCGCTTTTTCTGCGATGATTTTTCCGTAACCCTGAATTTTTTCGTAAGCGCCGCCTTGCCCGTTGTACACCGGCGACTGGTCACCCTCAGCGCCATTATAATACATTACAACAACCCCTTTCCCGATGGTTTTTCCCATTTCGGTTTGTAAATAACCGGGCCACTCAGCCGAAACCAGCATGTCGTTTCCACCAATAAAAGTTGGGTGTGCAGTCCAGTTTACAAGCGCGACCAGTGGTTGTCCGTTTGGAAGATCAATACGAGTGACTGTCAGTTCGTTGTCCACAATTTTGTCGCCACGGCGGTTACGATTCAGCCCGTCGAATCTGGCGCTGCCTGTTCCTATTCTTACTTCACTGTAATTTTTGTCGGCATCGGTCATCAGCATCTCCAGTTTTGCGATAA
>DYSZ01000081.1 GCA_020726265.1 Draconibacterium orientale | reverse complement strand
AAACTATTAGGCGAAAAATACCTGAAAGGAAAGGTTGGGTTTAAAAGCTCTCAGGAAAACGGTACAACATTTTATATTGATCTTTCTGAAAAAGCAATTTAATTTGAAAGTTTCTGTATGTTGATAGTCAGTAATTTTATGCATTTTTAAGTCAATTAAAACCAATAAACGTTTATGAAAAATCTGTTCCTTATTTTTACTTTAATACTTAGCCTGTTCAAAGTTGAAATTTGTTCCGGGCAGTCTGCTATTGCAAAATCATGGGCAGGAGCGCGTTGGATTGCACTCGAACAACTGGCTGACAGTATGAAAGTTGTGCCTGCCGTACACGGTTTAGGAAACGAGTTGAAAAACAAGTGCGTTGATCGTTCTATCGTTCCAATGTTCAGAAAAGATTTCTTCGTTGAAAAAGAAATTAAAAAAGCCATTATCAATATCAGCGGGTTAGGTCATTACGAATTACATGTAAATGGGGGAAAAGTGGGCGACCGATTCCTTGCACCGGGCTGGACAAATTATCAAAAACGGATATTTTACAATACTTTCGATATTACAGCCCTGTTAAAAAATGGCGAAAACGCCATCGGGGTGCTGGTCGGGAATGGTTTCTACAACGTCAACCGTGAGCGTTACCGGAAACTGGTTATTGCTTACGGGTATCCAAAACTGATTTTCAACATCACAATTCAGTACAAAAATGGTTCTGTCGAAAATATTGTTTCCGACGAAAATTGCCGTGTACTCCCCTCTCCTATTACTTTCAGCAGTATTTACGGTGGCGAGGATTACGATGCAAATATGGAACAAACAGGTTGGAATACCACAGGGTTCGATGATTCTGAGTGGAAAACACCTGTAATCATCAGCGATTCAATTGCGGAACTGAAACCTGAAACAGATTTTCCTTTAAAAGTAATGCAGGAATTTCAGGTAAAAGAAATTATTACCTCGAAAACAGGCCGGACTGTTTATGATTTCCGACAGAATGCCTCAGGAATTATTTCGTTGAAAGTAAAAGGAAATAAGGAAGCAAAAGTCACCATTCGACCTGATGAACTAATAAATGATGAAGGCAATATAACGCAACGAAGTGGCGGTGGTCCATACGAATTTTCTTATATACTGAATGGTGAAGGTGAGGAAACCTGGCAACCAAAATTTACTTACTACGGATTCAGGTATGCCGATGTTGAAATTACTGAACCGGAAAATGGTAGTGGAAAAACTGAAATCATTGAACTTAAAATGCTGCATACCCGCAATTCAGCGCCAACTGTTGGTTCTTTCAGTTGTTCCGACACCTTGGTTAATCAAACATTCGAACTGATTAACTGGGGCATAAAAAGTAACATGGCCAGTGTGGCTACCGACTGTCCGCACCGCGAAAAACTAGGCTGGCTGGAACAAACGTACCTGATTGGCCCATCAATGCATTACAATTTCGATATACAAACCTTGTACAGCAAAGTTGTGACCGATATGATGGATTCGCAGCTTGACAATGGTTTGGTTCCGGATATTGCACCCGAATATGTTCCTTTTCAGGGTGGTTTTCGCGACTCCCCTGAATGGGGAAGCGCATCCGTAATAATTCCATGGCAATTATACAAATGGTACGGAAACAAGGATATTTTACAAAAAGCTTACCCAATGATGAAACGATATGTACAGTATCTGCAAACAACAGCAAAAGATAATATCATTTTGCACGGATTGGGCGACTGGTTCGATTTGGGGCCAAAACAACCAGGCGAAGCACAATTAACGCCAAAAGCTGTTACAGCAACATCAATCTGGCATTACGACTTGAAAATTGTGGCTAAAGTTGCCGAAATTCTGGGATTCAGTGAAGACTCAAAGGAATTTCAGATTCTGGCGGCAAATGTAAAAAATGCCTTCCTGAAAAACTTTTATGATGAACAAACCGGTGTTTGTTCAACCGGAAGTCAAACTGCTTACGCAATGTCGCTTTACACAGGATTAATTCCTGACACGGATAAGGAAAAAGTATTGAAAAACCTGGTTGATTCCATCACTAAAAACAATTACGCGTTAACTTCTGGTGATATCGGATACCATTTTCTTGTGCGGGTTTTAAGCGAAAATGGCAGGTCAGATATTCTTTATAAAATGAACAACCGCAGCGACCGCCCGGGTTACGGATACCAGTTAAAACAAGGTGCAACATCGTTAACCGAAAGCTGGGCTGCACTGAAAAATGTATCGAACAACCACATGATGCTTGGGCATTTAATGGAATGGTTTTATGCCGGTTTGGGCGGAATTTACCAGGCTGAAAACTCGGTTGCCTACTCCGAAATCATTATTGCCCCAAAACCGGTCGGAGACATTAAATGGGTGAAATGTTCGTTCAGTTCACCAAAAGGTAAAATAACTTCCGATTGGAAAAAATCAAACCATTCGTTTATGCTGAAAATTGAAGTGCCTGAAAATGCAGAAGGTATGGTTGTGTTACCAACGGAATATAAGGATGCTAATATTGAAATTACTAACCTGAAAAACGGAAAAAAAGAAAATCTTAAAACGGAAAACGGAAAATTCAATATCAGGGATGGGTCTTTTAGCATCAAAATATTGTAATATCAGTGGTTTTAACCTTTACTTTTACCTCAACATCTTATTAAAGAACAATGGAATCGGCTTCGCTCAGCGACATCAGAAATGAAATAAAAAACCTCTCATCTGCCGAATTACAGGCCATTGTTTTGAGGCTTGCAAAATTCAAAAAAGAAAACAAGGAGTTGGTAAGCTATCTTTTGTATGAAGCAAACGATGAAATTACCTTTATTCAAAATTGTAAAAATGAGTTGGATGCAGTGTTCAGCCTGATAAATAAACACAGCCATCTTTACGTAAAAAAATCATTGCGTAAAGCAATGCGAATGGTAAATCAATACATCAAATTTGCCGGTACACCAAAAGTGGAAATTGAACTGTTGATTTATTTCTGCCAGAAAATGAAGGCCGATGGATTTCATCGGTATCACAATACGGTAATCCGTAATATTTATCAGCGGCAGAAGGCCAAAATCGACAAGGTATTACAGTCGTTGCACGAAGATCTTCAATACGATTACCAGGAAGCATTGGAAAATCTTTAACGAACAAAATGTTCCTGATGCATGGCTTTAACCAGGCAATTCAACAACAAATCAACAGCATTTAAAAACTTTCTCCCTCCTCTTGGCGGCGCTTTCTTTTAACTACTTTTGCAGCAAAATAAAATTCAATAAAAAATGAGCGACGAAAAAATAATTTTCTCGATGTATAAGGTGAGTAAAACCTACCCACCCAGTAAAACAGTTATAAAAGACATTTCTCTTTCGTTTTTTCTCGGCGCAAAAATTGGCATAATCGGGTTAAACGGTTCGGGAAAATCAACCTTGCTGCGCATTATTGCCGGACAAGACAAATCGTTTAACGGAGAACTTGTTTTTTCGCCGGGCTATTCGGTTGGATTGCTCGACCAGGAACCACATCTCGATGAAACAAAAACAGTGAAGGAAGTTGTTCAGGAAGGCGTACAGGAAGTAGTTGACGTGCTGAAAGCTTACGAAGATATTAACCTGAAATTCGGGCTTCCCGAGGTTTATGAAAACCCCGATGAAATGGACAGGCTGATGGCAGAACAAGCTCAGTTGCAGGAAAAAATAGACCAGTACGATGCGTGGAATTTAGACAGCAAATTAGAGCGTGCGATGGATGCTTTGCAGTGTCCGCCCGACGACCAACCGGTAAGCGAACTTTCGGGAGGCGAACGCCGTCGCGTGGCACTTTGCCGCCTGCTTTTGCGCGAACCCGATGTGTTGTTGCTCGATGAGCCAACCAACCACCTCGATGCTGAAAGTATTCAGTGGCTCGAAATGCACTTGGCTCAATATAAAGGCACTGTAATTTGTATCACTCACGACCGCTATTTCCTCGACAATGTGGCCGGCTGGATTCTTGAACTCGACCGCGGACAGGGAATTCCGTGGAAAGGCAATTACACTTCGTGGCTCGAACAAAAAACAAAACGCCTTGAACAGGAAGAAAAAACCCAGAGCAAACGCCGCAAAACACTCGAACGCGAGCTTGAATGGGTTCGAATGGCACCAAAAGCACGTCATGCAAAATCGAAAGCACGTTTGGGTGCCTACGACCGGATGCTGAACGAAGACACAAAACAGAAGGAAGATAAACTCGAAATTTATATCCCGAACGGACCTCGATTGGGCGATAAAGTAATTGAAATGGAAGGCGTTACAAAAAGTTACGGCGACCGCATTTTGTTCGAAAATCTCTCGTTTAAACTGCCACCTGCCGGAATTATTGGTGTTATCGGGCCAAACGGTGCCGGTAAAACCACGCTTTTTAAACTGATTATGGAATTGGCACAGGCAGATGCTGGCAATATCGTTATTGGCGATACAGTAAAAATCAGCTATGTTGACCAGACACACAAAGCCATCGACCCTGAAAAATCGGTTTTCGAAGTAATTACCGGCGGAACCGAATCGATGATGCTGGGCAATAAACTCACTAATTCAAGAGCCTATGTTGGACGTTTCAATTTCACAGGAGCCGACCAGGAAAAGAAATGCGGCGTTTTATCGGGTGGTGAGAAAAACCGGTTGCACCTCGCACTGGCGCTGAAATCGGAAGGTAACGTTTTGCTACTCGACGAACCAACCAACGACATTGACGTGAACACGCTTCGGGCGTTGGAAGAAGGCCTTGAGAGTTTTGCAGGTTGTGCAGTGGTTATTTCGCACGACCGCTGGTTTCTCGACCGCATTGCAACACATATTCTTGCTTTCGAAGGCGATTCACAGGTAACTTATTTCGAAGGTTCGTTTTCGGAATACGAAGAAGCCCGCAAAAAAAGGCTGGGCGATGAAACACCAAAACGGGTGAAATACAAAAAGCTGATATAGATATCTGAAAGAAAATCAGGCAAAAAAAATACCGCTCCGGAATTTCCGAAGCGGTATTTTTTTGCTTTTTTCAATCACTATTATTTCATTGCAGCTGCACAAGCATCAAGCAATTTCTGAACATTAGCATTTGTTGCATCGAGTGCTTTTGCTTTTTCAAGCACAGCGATTGCTGCTTCAAATTCAACCTTTGCCTTACTCACTTCTGCTGCATAAGCCGGATCATCTGTTTTCAGTTTTCCGGCAGTAACTTTTGTATTGGCTTCGCTAACAATCGCTGCACCTTTTTTATATAATTCATTTCCTTCGCCCACATAAACTTTAGCCAAAGCAGGAGCCATTTTTGCATCGCCCGGAAATTTGGAAATACCTTCTTCTAAAGCCACTTTAGATTCATCTGGTTTATTCTGCGCTTTCAAAATAACCGATTTATAGTAGTAGGCGGTCTCACCTTTGTAGTTGCTTTGAATACATTTATTAAACATCTCAACTGCTTTGTCGTAGTTTTTACCGTTATAAGCTGCACTACCGGCTTTAAAGGCAAGAGCATCGGTACCTTCAGCAGCTGTTGCAATTGCTTTTTCATAATTTTCAACCGCTTTCACAAAATCTTTTTTATCGGTGTACAATTCAGCAAGATTCACATAACAATCTGAAATTTTCACCTTTGCTTCAATGGCTTTTGCCATATATTTCTCAGCACCTTCAACATTGCCCGATTTGCATGCGGCAAAACCAATATTAAAATTCACCGATGCATCAACCTGAACATCACCCAAATTGCTCATGGCTTCATCATACAAAGTATAAGCTTTTGCATAGTCTTTTGCTTTCATAGCTTCCTGTGCCTGATTAATTTTCTCTGCCGCATCCTGCGCAAATGTAAATACTGAAAAACAGATTCCCGCCGCGATTAATAGTACTTTTTTCATTGTGCTTTTTCCAATTTAATTTATGAATGATTTTAATTTTTTTCGATACAAGGCCTCAAAAATAACAAATCTGAAATAAAATCCTACTCTTGTCAATAATTATACAAAAACCTGATTGAATGAATTTTAATCTCAAAAAAACAACAAAGAGTTGCTTTGATTTTATATTTTTAACTTTTCGCAGTTTTTTAAGGATTAAACTGGTCGGGGCTGAAAAAGTTTAAAATTCCCTTTATCATTTCCAGCCTGGTTTTGGCTTCCGTGTTTAATGGATCAATTTCGAGCACTTTCCCAAATGAATTGTACGCTTTTCCCCAATGCTGAAATTTTTGTTCCAGTTCCCCTTCAACCAACAGGTAATCAACATTATCTGCAACCTGAATTTCATCAAATAACTTTTGCGCTTCAGCAGCTTTCTCAGCTCGCAACAATTCCATCACCTTTTCTAATGCTGTATTCATAACCTGCCCCCAACTCCTCCTTTTTGCATTTTCAATTTCTCATTTTTAATTGAGTTCACTCTTCGCCTCTGGTTACAGAAACCACACCTTTCACTTTTTTCAAGCGTTGCATTAAAAATTCAATATGCTCGACATTGTAAACCAGTACTTTCAAAATGCCTTCAAATTTTCCTTTATCAGAATTGATATTGATTGAACGCATGTGTACGCCCACATCCTTCGAAATAATATGAGTAATTTCCGTCACAATTCCAATTTCATCGACTCCGGAAATGTGGAGCGTGGTAAGAAACGAGTTTTTACTGTTGCTTTCACGCCATTTTGCCATGATCACGCGATATGGAAAACGTTCTTTCATTTGAGCAGCATTCGGACATGAATTTCGGTGAATCTTAATTCCATGACTGATGGTAACAAAACCAAAAATGGCGTCGCCCTGCACCGGGTTACAGCATTGAGCGAGCTTGTAATTCAGATTTTTCAGGTTGTTGTCAATCACCAGAAAATCGTCGCCTAATTCAAAATTCAGCTCTTTTACTTCCTTTTTAGGAATCAGCTCTTCGAGTTTAGCGCGCGCATTGGGTTCTTCGGGTTTTTCGCTCAGAAAAGTTTTTATTTCGAGCGGGTCGATTTTACCGATAGCCAAATCGAAATACAAATCAATTGCAAGCTTGAAATTGTACTTCTTCAGCATTTTGCGCACACCCTCATCGGTAAGTTCAATTTTCCAGTTTTTGAACTTACGCACAAGTATTTCGCGTCCCTGTTCGGCCATCACTTTGCGCTCCTCGTTTAAGCTCGCTTTTACACGGCTTTTGGCTTTTGATGTTACAAGAAATTCGAGCCAGTCAAGTTTTGGTTTCTGGTTTCCCGAAGTATCAATTTCGATATGATCGCCATTCTGAAGTTTGTGTTTTAAGGTAACTTTTGTACCGTTTACTTTACCGCCCACACACGAATCGCCAAGCCGCGAGTGGATTTCATAAGCAAAATCGAGCATTGTTGCACCCTTCGGCAATTTTTTCAAGTCGCCTTTTGGTGTAAACACAAAAATTTCGTCGCTGTAAATATCTGTTTTAAACCTGTCGATAAAATCGACCACATTCACTTCGGGGTTTTCAAGAATATTTCTGATTTCGGCCAACCATGTATCGTAACCCGACTGTTCTTTTCCGCCCTTGTATTTCCAGTGGGCAGCTAGGCCTTTTTCGGCAACTTCATCCATTCGTTTGGTTCGAATCTGAATTTCAACCCATTTTCCCTGCGGCCCCAGAACTGTGGTGTGCAGCGATTCGTAACCATTCGATTTTGGAATTGTAATCCAGTCGCGCAAACGGTTGGGATTGGTCTGGTACTCTTCGGTTACAAACGAGTACGCCACCCAGCAATCCGATTTTTCATTTTCTGGTTTCGAGTCAATAATAATGCGGATAGCAAATAAATCCATCACCTCATCGAACGATACACCTTGATTGTTCATTTTGTTGTGTATCGATGAAATGGACTTTGTTCTGGCCTTCATCGAAAACTCAAAACCCCTGTCGCGAAGTTTCTTTTCCACAGGGCGCACAAATTCGGCAACAAAATTGGCACGTTCGATTTCTGTTTCTTTCAGCCGGTTCACCACATAATTATAGGCTTCGGGTTTCTGGTATTTTAAACACAAATCGAGTAACTCTGAATTGATGGCATACAACCCAAGCCGGTGTGCCAACGGCGCATACAAATAAGCTGTTTCGGTCACCAAACGTGAACGGCTTACTTCGTCGTACAACCCGAGATTGCGCATTACCTGCAACCGGTCGGCAATTTTGAGCAATATCACCCGAACATCGCCGGCAAGTGCCAGTAAAAGTTTTCTGTAATTTTCCGAATGCAGGTCAACGG
Source organism: Draconibacterium orientale (assembly GCA_020726265.1). Classification (GTDB taxonomy): domain Bacteria; phylum Bacteroidota; class Bacteroidia; order Bacteroidales; family Prolixibacteraceae; genus Draconibacterium; species Draconibacterium orientale_A. The sequence continues at coordinate 7,856 of DYSZ01000081.1, read as the reverse complement.
TGTCGGTTCCCAATGCGTTAATTTTGGTCATTCCTTCCAAAATACCAGCTACTTTAGCGCCAAACGCCAACTCAATTTCCTTTGGTGTTGCCTTTCTTTCGAGCCCCGCATACATTACATTATGCAACAACCCCGACACAATTGAGTCGGGTCCCAGCCCTATTTCTGTTGCAATTACTGTCGCCACGTCAATGGAATGGCATAGAATGATTTCATCCGTCTTGAACCTGAGTTCACCAATAACATCTTTGGCAAACAAAAATGCTTTTTCAATTTTATCAAGGTCGGCAATATCCCAATTAAAGCCACAAAACGATTTCAGGTTTTCGTACCGTGTAAATATTTGCTCATTGACTTGCATATCAAATTAGCCCCCTAAATCCCCCTAAGGGGACTTTAAAAAATTGCGAACAATAATTATTCGGTTTTTTGTTCTCACCGCTAAGTGGTTTTAGGTCGTGAGAAAGTACAACTTTACAACTTTCAATTTTCTTTTCCATAACTTGTTTTCTGTCTTCTAAATGCATAATCAGAATTTAAAATTACCACGGGAATTTGTAAATTATTAATACTCTACCTACGAGAGGTTGGATGGGTATAGAAAAAGGCTGCATCAATGGCAGCCTTTCATAACAATATTTTATATTCAGTTTATACTGTTGTGGCTGCGGTGCTGTCAACAAATACGCGCTGGCGCAATTCGCGGTCGAGCATAAAAATGCCGTTGCCCTGCCCGTTAATGAGCTTCAGCGTATCAAGAATTTCCTGCACATTGGCTTCCTCTTCCACCTGTTCATCAACAAACCACTTCAAAAAACTTTGCGCAGCGTGGTCTCTTTCTTCAATGGCTACATCAACCAAATTATTGATTAATGCCGTAATGTACTGTTCATGCACCAAAGTTTTTTCAACCACATCAATAACACTGTCAAATTCAACCGGCATTTGTGCAATTGCATTTAACTGAGCTTTACCACCACGCTCAACCACATATTTAAAAAATTTATTGGCATGTGTCATTTCTTCCTGATACTGTACATACATCCAGTTGGCAAAACCCGGTAATCCCTTTTCACTTAACCAGGCCGACATTGAAAGATATAGCAGCGAAGAATATTGTTCGGCGTTTATCTGCTCATTTAACGCATTTAACATTTTTCCCTTAATCATGACTTTTCCGTTTTTATGTTTGAGGTAAAAATAGGAAAAAGAGAAGAAATTACCCTGAAAGCTTCTCTATTTTTACTTTTATCTTAATATTAAAAATCGATAGCCGATTAATCACGCCAATAAACCATTATAGATGTCAAATATGTTTTACAACATATGGCAAAATTTAAAAAGTAAAACAAGTCATTCAAACCATGACATTTCGCTGAAATTCCGCCATTTAACAAATACTTTACAAACACTTTTGAACGGCTACTTAAATCGTTCAAAAGTTCATGCGCCGATTTGAATTTCTATATTTGCATGCGGTTTTAAAAGCAGGAATAAAACGACTTTCAATGAATTAATCAATTGCCTGTTTGTGATTCGTGCCATACATAAACCTAACCGGAGATTTAGATTTTTATAACACTTTTTATCGAATACTAACCATTGATTTTAATCTGAAAAATAATGAAGAACATCAAAATTGTATCTGCCCAGGAAGCAGTTAAAGTAATAAAATCAAACGACAGGGTTCATCTGCACAGCGTGGCTGTTACACCACATCCGCTGATTGCCGCCATGTGCGAACGCGGACGGAACAAGGAATTCAGGAATGTCCGTATTCAGCACATTCACACTGAAGGGCCTGCACCGTATGCCGACCAGGAATTTGAAGGCATCTTTCAGCTCGAATCGTTTTTTGTGGGCCACAACGTGCGCAAACAAACACAGGCTGGCTGGGCCGATTATATTCCAGTATTTCTCCACGAAACACAACGTTTAATCCGCGAAGGTTACCTGAAAGTAAATGTGGCGATGATACAGATTTCAACGCCTGATAAATTTGGGTATGCATCACTGGGCACTTCGGTTGATGCAACGCTGGCCGCTGTGGAAAAAGCCGACACGGTAATTGCAATTATCAACCCAAATGTACCACGTGCTTTTGGCGATGCAATGATTCACATTAACGACATCGATATTTTTGTTGAAGACAACAGCGAACTGATTGCCAAAGACCCCGGAGCCATTTCGGATACCGACAGGAAAATTGGTCGTTATGTTGCAGAACTTGTTGAAGACGGTGCCACCTTGCAAATGGGTATCGGCGCTATTCCGAATGCAGTTTTAGCCATGTTGGGCAACCATAAAGATTTGGGTGTACACTCTGAAATGTTTGCTGACGGAATCCTTCCGCTGGTTGACAAGGGAGTTGTAAACGGAAAAAACAAAGCCATTGACAAAGGAAAAATGGTGGCAACTTTCCTGATGGGGTCGAAAGTGCTATACGAATTTGTTGACAACAATCCAGGCGTTGCCATGCAGGATGTGGCTTACACAAACCGTGTTAACATTATTGCACAAAACCCGAAAGTAACAGCAATCAATTCAGCACTTCAGATTGATATTACCGGACAGGTTTGCGCCGATTCAATTGGCACAACTCACTATTCAGGCGTTGGTGGTCAGATTGACTTTTTAAGAGGTGCTTCGCTCAGCCAGGGGGGAAAACCAATTATTGCAATCCCTTCGGTAACAAACAAAGGAATCAGCAAAATCAGTCCGATTTTAACTCCGGGAGCAGGTGTTGTAAGTACACGTGCCAATATTCACTGGCTGGTTACCGAATTTGGTGCTGTAAACCTTTATGGTCGTTCGCTACAGGACAGGGCAAAACTCATTATTTCAATCTCTCACCCCGACCATCAGGAAAATCTTGACAAAGCGGCATTTGATCGTTTTGGTCCACACTTCCATTTTGTTTGGGATGCTGAATAAAATAATTTGAAATCTGATCAAATAAATGCCTGTTCGAAGCAATTAAATGCAGAGCAGGTGTTTATTTGATTTTTTGTAAAAACTATAAGACTAAAAAGTCTGAAAAACTGTTACTTGCTTTTTTTCTATCAACCACGATTTTTTACCAAAAACCAGTTCGTTACGTATCAACCTGTTTGTATATTAACTATTTCTGAAGTTCGTCATGGGAAAACCAAATCCTTTGGTTTGTTTAGTCCCGCAACTTTACCGATGCTTAAATTTTTAACTTAAACATCTGCAATACAAATATTTAAATCGATTACAAATCATTCAAAATATATTTATTAACCATAAAATTTTTAACCATGAATATTTCACATATTGAACACATTGGGATTGCAGTAAACAAACTGGAAGAAGCAATTCCGTATTACGAAAATGTATTAGGCCTGAAATGCTACGCTGTGGAAGAAGTAGCCGACCAAAAAGTTAAAACCGCCTTTTTTATGGTGGGTCAAACTAAAATCGAACTGCTCGAATCAACCGACCCGGAAGGCCCGATTGGAAAGTTTATCGAGAAAAAAGGCCCCGGAGTTCACCACCTTGCTTTTGCTGTTGACACCGTGAACGAAGCCCTGAATGAACTGGCTGAAAAGGGAGTGCAACTCATCGACAAAACAGGCCGAAAAGGCGCCGAAGGTCTTAACATCGGGTTCCTTCATCCAAAATCAACGCTGGGCGTTTTAACCGAAATCTGCTCGAAATAACCGTTTCAATCCAAAAAATATTTCAAAATGAATAATCAGGAAAAAGTAAAACAACTCATCGACCTGCGTGTTGAAGCAAAACTCGGAGGTGGTGAACAAAGAATTGAAGCCCAGCATGCCAAGGGTAAATTTACCGCCCGCGAACGCATTGCCATGCTTTTAGATGAAGGAAGTTTCGAAGAATACGACATGTTTGTAAAACATCGTTGCGATAACTTCGGGATGGAAAAAAACAAATTCATGGGCGATGGTGTTGTAACCGGACAGGGAACTATCGATGGTCGTGTAGTGTATGTTTATGCACAGGATTTTACCGTTTTTGGTGGTTCACTGTCAGAAACCTATGCGTTAAAAATCTGCAAAGTGATGGACATGGCCATGAAAGTTGGAGCACCCATCATCGGTATCAACGACTCGGGTGGCGCACGCATCCAAGAAGGTGTTACAGCACTGGCAGGTTATGCCGAAATTTTTGAACGCAACATCATGGCATCGGGTGTGGTGCCGCAAATCTCGGCCATTTTTGGCCCATGTGCCGGTGGTGCCGTTTATTCTCCTGCCCTCACCGACTTCATCATCATGAGTAAAAACACGAGTTATATGTTTGTTACCGGACCGAAAGTGGTAAAAACTGTAACCAACGAAATTGTTACCGACGAACAGTTGGGTGGCGCTTCGGTTCATGGTTCAAAATCGGGAGTTACCCATTTTGTGGCCGAAGATGAAGAAGAAGGAATTCTGCTCATCAGAAAAATGCTGAGCTACATGCCGCAAAACAACCTCGAAGATGCGCCAATGCTAAATTGCTCCGACCCAATCGACCGTCTGGAAGATTCGTTAAACGAAATCATCCCCGACAACCCCAATAAACCATACGATGTAAAAGATGTGATTCATGCCATTGTTGACCAGCATGAATTTTTGGAAGTACACCGCAATTACGCGCAAAATATTGTAGTGGGTTTTGCACGTTTCAACGGTATATCAGTGGGTATTGTGGCCAACCAGCCCAATTATCTTGCCGGCGTACTCGATATTAATGCTTCGCGCAAAGCAGCACGTTTTGTTCGTTTCTGCGATGCTTTTAATATTCCGTTGGTAACATTGGTTGATGTTCCCGGTTTCTTACCCGGAACTGCACAGGAATATGGTGGTATTATTATGCATGGTGCAAAACTGTTGTTTGCCTATGGTGAAGCAACTGTTCCGAAAGTGACTGTTATTCTGCGTAAATCGTATGGTGGAGCTTATTGTGTAATGAGCTCGAAACACCTGCGAGGCGATATCAACTACTCATGGCCAACAGGCGAAATTGCAGTTATGGGTCCGAAAGGAGCTATCGAAGTACTGAAGGGAAAGAAAATTGCTGAATTTACTGATGAAAAAGAAAAAGCTGAATATATTCAGAAAGCCGAAGACGATTACAAAGATAAATTTGCCAATCCGTACAAAGCTGCCGAATATGGTTACATCGACGATATCATCGAACCGCGCAACACCCGTTTCCGCATCATACGTGCTTTGCAGGCGCTGGCAACCAAAAAAGATGTGATGCCGGCAAAAAAACATACTAACATCCCATTATAAAATTGAGGTATGCGAAAGAAAATTAATAAAATCATACCTGGAATTGTAGCACTGCTGCTGATTATTTTTACCAGCATTTCTGTTGATGCTCAAAATGCAGTTGCATTAAAGCTGAACGAAATTTTGGTGATTAATGACTCAAATGCGGTTGACGATTTTGGTGAACACAGCGCATGGATTGAGATATTCAATTCATCGTACAACACAGTAAATATTGGAGGTTGTTACCTGACCGACGATTTAAACAATCCGACCAAATACTGGATTCCAACAGGTGACCCGGCAACAAAAATTTCAGCAAGATGCTACACTGTATTTTGGGCCGATAATCATCCCACCCGTGGCATTTTCCATTTAAATTTCGATTTAAAAGAAAGTACAACCATTGCGATTTTTGATGCCAATGGAAAAACACTGCTTGACAAGATTGAAATTCCGGCAGGCCAGAAACCAGATGTCACCTACGGAAGACCTGTAAACGATAGTGATGAGTTGGTTTATCTTGAAAAGTCAACACCAGGTGCGAACAACGACTACACCAAAAAGAAATCGGCTGGTGAAAATTTTGTGGAGTTAGACCCGTACGGAATTGGAATGACAATGATTGCCATGATGGTTGTATTCTCAGCTTTGGCAATTCTGTTCATCATTTATAAAAATATGGGGCGCTTTTTTATTCGTAAGGCAATGCCAAAAGTTAAGCCTGTCACTGACTATTCAAAACCAGTGCATGAAAATGCTGAAATGTCGGGCGAGGTGAATGCTGCTATTGCAATGGCTATCCATCTGTACACAAGCGAAATGCACGATTACGAAAACACTGTTTTAACCATACAGAAAGTCTCACGGACCTATTCACCCTGGAGCTCAAAAATTTACACTTTAAGAAAAATACCAAATAACCGATAGTCAATGAAAAAATTTAAGTTTACCATAAACGGCAATCAATACGAAACCGAAATCCTGAATATTGAGGATAATATTGCCGAAATTGAAGTCAACGGAACTGTGTATAAAGTAGAAGTTGATAAAACGATGAAAACTACAAAAACACCCAAACTGGTGCGCCAGACGGTAGTTCCTTCAACCGATAGTCATCCATCAGTGGCCAAAACAAGTAGTCCTGCTGCACCAAAAGGAGCCGGAAGTATTAAATCTCCACTGCCAGGCGTTATTCTTGAAATGTTTGTACGCGAAGGTGATACTGTTAAAATGGGACAAAAACTGTTAATGCTCGAAGCCATGAAAATGGAAAACAACATTGAAGCCGACAAAGCCGGAAAAGTAGTTTCAATTTTAAAACACAAAGGCGACAGCGTGATGGAAGGCGATGTGTTAATTATAATAGGAGAATAAAAAATGGGAACATTCTTTGATTTTATCGTTGAACATTTAACGCAATTTCTACAGTTTACCGCCTTTGCGAACCTTACCATTGGTCATATTATTATGATTTGTGTTGGTTTGACATTTATTTACTTAGCCATAGCAAAAGAATTTGAACCGATGTTATTGATTCCCATTGGCTTTGGTATCTTGGTCGGAAACGTTGCCTTTGCTCCCGGTTACCAGATTGGGGTTTACGAATCGGGAAGTGTATTGAACTACCTCTATTTCGGGGTTCTTCAGGGGATTTACCCCCCATTGATTTTCCTCGGAATCGGTGCTATGACTGACTTTTCGGCATTGATTTCGAATCCGAAACTCATTCTGATTGGCGCTGCTGCCCAGTTGGGGATTTTTGGCGCTTACTGTCTTGCTTTGGCATTGGGTTTCAGCCCTACTGAAGCAGGTGCAATTGCAATTATCGGTGGGGCCGATGGTCCAACTGCCATCTTCCTTTCATCAAAACTGGCTCCCGATTTAATGGGTGCAATTGCCATTGCAGCATACTCGTATATGGCGTTGGTTCCTGTAATTCAGCCTCCTGTAATGAAATTACTTACCAATAAGAAGGAGAGGTTGATTCGAATGAAACCCCCGCGTGCGGTTTCAAAAACCGAGAAAATCATTTTTGCAATCGCCGGAATGTTGCTAACCACTTTTATTGTACCCAGTGGCTTACCACTTTTAGGTATGCTTTTCTTTGGTAACCTGTTAAAAGAAAGTGGTGTAACCAAGCGTTTGGCCGATACGGCAAAAGGCCCGATGATTGACATCGTTACCATTTTAATTGGATTAACTGTAGGAGCTTCAACGCAGGCAACCACATTCCTTACTTTTAAATCGGTGGGAATATTTATGTTGGGAGCCGCGTCGTTTGTGGTTGCTACATTCGGGGGTGTGATGTTTGTAAAAATCATTAACCTATTTCTGAAAGAAGGAAATAAAATCAACCCGTTGATTGGAAATGCAGGTGTTTCGGCAGTGCCCGACAGTGCCCGCGTTTCGCAGGTTGTGGGTTTGGAATACGACAAAACCAACCACCTTTTGATGCATGCAATGGGACCTAATGTGGCCGGTGTTATCGGCTCGGCAGTTGCTGCAGGCATCTTACTTAGCTTCCTTGCATAATTAAATATTGAGCCTATTCCGAAAAGTAGGAAATTCAATGATTTTCATCTGTTTGACCCCTAACCCCAAAGG
>DYSZ01000080.1 GCA_020726265.1 Draconibacterium orientale | reverse complement strand
GCATCGGCTGCCGCTTCATTAGCCGAATTAGGATACAATGTAAAAGCCTTCTGCTACCAAGACAGCCCGCGACGGGCGCACTCAATTGCTGCACAGGGCGGCATCAATGCTGCAAAAAACTACCAGAACGACAACGACTCGGTTTACCGGTTGTTCTACGATACAATTAAAGGAGGTGACTACCGCGCACGCGAAGCCAACGTGTATCGTCTGGCCGAAGTTTCGCCAAACATTATCGACCAGTGCGTGGCACAGGGTGTTCCGTTTGGCCGCGAATACGGTGGTCTGCTCTCGAACCGCTCTTTTGGTGGTGTGCTGGTTAGCCGTACATTTTATGCCCGCGGACAAACCGGTCAGCAGTTGTTGATTGGCGCATATCAGGCGCTCAACCGCCAGATAGCGCTGGGATCCGTACAAATGTACAGCCGCCACGAAATGCTCGATGTGGTTGTGATTGATGGCAAAGCCCGCGGAATTATCGCCCGCGACCTTGTAACCGGAAAAATAAAAAGATTTGGTGCGCACGCAGTTGTGGTGGCAACCGGTGGTTACGGAAATGTTTTCTTTCTTTCAACCAATGCAATGGGAAGCAACGGCTCTGCAGCCTGGCAGTGCTACAAAAAAGGCGCTTTTATGGCGAATCCCTGTTTTGTGCAGATTCACCCCACCTGTATTCCGGTGCACGGCGATCAGCAATCGAAACTGACTTTAATGTCTGAATCGCTGCGTAACGACGGCCGTGTTTGGACTCCAAAGAAAAAAGAAGATGCTGTAAAATTGCAGAAAGGCGAAATTGGCCCGAATGATATCAAAGACGAAGACCGCGATTTTTATCTCGAAAGAAGATACCCGTCATACGGAAACCTTGTTCCACGTGATGTGGCCTCGCGAGCAGCTAAAGAACGCTGCGATGCAGGTTTTGGCGTAAACGGTGAAGGGAAAGCTGTTTTCCTCGACTTTAAATATGCCATTGAAAGGTTGGGCAAAAAAGTAATTGAAGCCCGTTACGGCAACCTGTTCCAGATGTATGAAAAAATTACCGATCAGAATCCGTACAAAGTGCCGATGATGATTTACCCGGCTATTCACTATGCCATGGGCGGAACCTGGGTTGACTACAACCTGATGACTTCAGTTCCCGGTTTATATTCAATTGGGGAAGCCAACTTCTCCGACCACGGCGCCAACCGTTTGGGCGCTTCGGCGCTGATGCAGGGTTTGGCCGACGGCTATTTTATTCTGCCATACACTATTGGCGATTTTTTAGCCAACGAAATCATGATGCCAAAAATCAAAACCGATGCGCCTGAGTTCGAAGTGGCTGAAAAAGCAGTAACGGAAAGAATTGAAAAGCTTTTCAATGTTAAAGGTTCAAAACCGGTTGATTATTTCTATAAAAAACTGGGGCATGTAATGTGGGATTATGTTGGAATGAGCCGCAGTGCTGAGGGATTGAAAAGGGCAATTAAACTGATTCAGGAAATACGTGAAGATTTCTGGAAAAATGTGAAAGTTACCGGTGAAATGGATAACCTGAATCCCGAACTTGAAAAAGCAGGCCGCGTTGCTGATTTCTTCGATATTGGGGAACTGATGGCCCGTGATGCGCTGGACAGAAACGAGTCGTGTGGCGGACACTTCCGCGAAGAGTCGGCTACCGAAGACGGTGAAGCAAAACGTGATGACGAAAACTTCACTTATGTTTCGTGCTGGGAGTACAAAGGCGAAGAAAAAGAACCTGTTTTGCACAAGGAAGAACTGAAATTTGAAAACATCAAACTTTCGCAAAGGAGTTATAAGTAGTAAGTACTGAGTACTGAGTAAAGAAAAAAATTAAGAGCACAAAAAGATGCATCAGTTTAAAGAATTAAAGGTTTGGCAGAAGGGGAGAGTTCTTGTAAAAGATATTTACCGTGCAACTCGTAGATTCCCACAAGATGAACTTTTTGGGATTATATCTCAAATGAGGAGGAGTGCTGTGTCAATACCAACAAATATTGCTGAAGGTTGCGGAGGAAATAGTGATAACGAGTTAAGTCGCTTTTTGGATATCGCAAATGGAAGTGCCTTTGAATTGGAAACTTTAGTGATTCTTTCTTTTGATTTGGAATTCATAACGCAAGATGAATTTGAAATCTTTGATGCGAAATTGAATGAAATTCAGAAAATGATTTTTGGATTAAAACAATCACTCTCAAAAACAAATTCTTAATACTCACTACTCAAATCTGATAGTCTAACAATCTAATATTAAAAAAATGGCTGATAAAATTCTTAAAAAATTGAATATAAAAGTCTGGAGACAAAACCGGGCTACCAAAAAGGGAAAGTTTGAAACCTACACCATCGAGAATATTTCACAGGGTTCTTCTTTTCTTGAAATGATGGACATTTTAAACAATGAACTCATTGAAAAAGGAATCGACCCGATTGCTTTCGACCACGATTGCCGCGAAGGTATTTGCGGTACCTGTAGTTTGTTTATCAATGGTCGTCCGCATGGACCAGATACCGAAGTTACAACCTGCCAGTTGCACATGCGCAAGTTTAACGAAGGAGAAACCATTACCATTGAACCGTGGCGTGCGAGGGCTTTTCCGGTAATCAAAGACCTCGTGGTTGACCGTTCTGCTTTCGACAAAATTCTGCAGGCAGGCGGTTTCGTATCCGTAAATACAGGTGGTGTACCTGATGGAAATGCCATCCCGATTTCGTACGAAGATGCGGAAGAATCGATGGATGCAGCAGCCTGTATTGGTTGCGGAGCTTGCGTGGCTGCCTGCAAAAACTCGTCGGCAATGTTGTTTGTTTCAGCAAAAGTGTCGCACCTGGCCAAACTTCCGCAGGGACGGGTTGAAGCTAAAAAACGTGCAAAAAACATGATTGCGAAAATGGACGAACTGGGTTTCGGCGGTTGTACCAACACGGGCGCCTGTGAAGCCGAATGTCCGAAAAGCATTTCAATAATCAACATCGCAAGATTAAACCGCGAGTTTCTGGTGGCAAAACTGAATGACTAAAATTTTCTGATAAATAAAATAGCAGAAAGCCCTCTCTGGAAAGAAAGGGCTTTTTTTCCCGAAGCAAAGAAGTCATCATTTTCTGATAATTCTGCTTTTGTAAAAATCAGAAGATCCTGCTAATTTTGAAAAAACTTGAATGATCACTGTTTAAATCAATACTTATGGCAACAAACAGAAGAAATTTTCTCAGAAATACCCTGATTGGTTCGGGAGTTATTGCAGCCGGATTGGGCAGTACAAATGTTTATGGCAGGAATGCCGGTGAAAACCAGGTACGGCGACAGCCTGCACAAACTTTTAATATGTGTGGTTATGCAGCCCCAAAACTTGATAAGGTTAGAATCGGTTTTATCGGCCTCGGAAACCGCGGACCAGGCGCTGTTGATCGCATGTCTCATATAGAAGGCGTTGAAATTGCCGCTCTTTGCGACCAGTATGAGGACAGGGTTGAAAAAGTGCAGAAAAAGCTGGAAGAAAGAGGTATACCAAGGGCAAAAAGTTATACTGGTAACAAAGAGGCCTGGAAAGCGCTTTGCGAAAACCCTGATATCGACCTGGTTTATATTACCACACCGTGGGCCTGGCACACCCCAATGGCCGTTTATGCCATGCAAAACGGGAAACACGCTGCCACTGAAGTTCCGGCAGCCAAAACCATAGATGAATGCTGGCAACTGGTTGAAACTTCGGAAAAAACAAGGAAACATTGCATGATGCTTGAAAACACATGTTATGATTTTTTTGAACTGCTGACGTTAAATATGGCACGCCAGGGACTCTTGGGCGAAATCGTCCATACAGAAGGAGCCTATATTCACACTTTGATTGATAGCAATTTTAATAAAGAAGGATATTCAGAAATGTGGCGGCTGAAGGAAAACCTTCGGAATGGCAACCTTTATCCGACGCACGGTTTGGGGCCAATCAGCCAAGTGATGAATCTCAACCGTGGTGATAAAATGGAGTATCTTACCGCTGTTTCCTCTGCCGATTTTCAAATGGCAGCCCGGGCTGCTGAGTTGGCTGCCACCGATGATTTTTACAAAGAATTTGCCGGAAAATCCTTTCGCGGAAATATGAACACAACCACAATCAGAACTTACAAAGGCCGGACAATCATGCTGCAACACGATGTGACAACCCCAAGGCCATATTCACGAATTCACTTGGTCAGCGGAACAAAAGGGATGGCGCAGAAATATCCTGAACCCGGCCGTATTGCGCTGGGGCATGAATGGCTGAATGAAGAACAGATGAAGGAACTGAACGATAAATACACTCCCGAAATTGTAAAACACATTGGCGAAATGGCGAAGAAAATAGGTGGACATGGTGGAATGGATTTTATGATGGACTGGCGGCTGATCGACTGCCTGCGGAATGGTCTTCCGCTTGATGAAGATGTTTACGATGCAGCGCTCTGGAGTTCGATTGCCCCGTTGAGCGAAAAATCGGTTGCAAACCGTTCGATGCCGGTGGATGTCCCCGATTTTACCAATGGTGCCTGGAAAACTAACAAACCCGTTGAACTTACATTAAAAGGCGGGGGGACTACAGGGGTAAAATAATTACTCAGTTTCATTGGTAAAATGGATTTTCTGTTTTGACAGTTTATCTGTCAGCGCGGCGCAACCATTCCTGTTTTTTTTCAGTCATAGGTAAGGTTAATAATCATTAAGATATGAAACGTATAATTTTACTTGGACTTATCATCTTCTCATTCACGGCAAAATCACAGGAATTTAACAGCAACGACGATTGCAAAGCGGGTTTCACGTTCGGGGTCAACCACGAAGTAATGACCTTTGCACCGGCAACAGTGCTAAACTTTTATGACACTTCGGAGGGAAATGTAAAAGAATGGTTTTGGGATTTTGGCGAAGGCACTAAATATGTCAGCGAGCAGAATCCGATACATATTTTTAACCATCCGTTGGGTGGGCTCGACGTAAAAATCAATCCATATCGGACAGTTACACTAACTATAAAAACCGACAGTTGTAAAAGTGTTTATTCGCAAACCATCAACATCATGGATCTTTCTGACACAATTAATCATGGATGTTTTGCGCAGTTCAGCTATTATGAAACCGGACGCGATACTACAGAAGGCACAGCAAAAATTGCTTTTATCAACTTTTCAGCCGGAGAAAATCTCAGCTATTCATGGCAGTTCGGCGATGACAGCACAAGCACCGACAAAGACCCTGTAGTAAAATTCAGGCTCGATCAGCCTGAACACAAAGTATGTCTTACAGTTATCGGCGCCGACAGTTGTTCAAACATTTTCTGTGATGCCGTGGTACTTGCAAACGACTTACCCTGGTTTCCGGGTGATGACGATACAACCTACACGGATACAACCTGGCATAATTGTAATGTTTCTTTTGGATACGAACGAAAAGATCTGCTGATGACACCGCTGCCATCGGCCATAGTAAATTTCTATTCCAAATCGGATCCACCGGCAACAGAATGGTATTGGGATTTTGGCGATGGCACAACCAGTAAAGAACCCGACCCAACCCATATTTACATACAACAGGTTTGGGCCGATTCGATGGGAATCGATTCGTTTAACAATTTCACAAAACCGGCTTTCAATCCGTACCGTACAGTTTGTCTCACAGTTAAAACAGCTGATGAATGTAAAGTTTCCTATTGCGAAACAATCCAGGTTTTCGATTACAATCCTTATCCTGAACCAGTCGGGTGCCAGGCATATTTCAAATATTACAAACCCGATGATTTGATTACAATTCCTGAAGTAGTGCCGGTTCATCTGACCGATGCAAGCGAGGGAAAAGTGATCAGCCGATTGTGGCAGTTTGAAGATGGTTCAACAAGCGCCGAAAAGGAACTGTTGAAAACCTTCAGTATTTTTCAGCCGGTTCACAAAGTATGTCTCACTGTTACTTTTGCCGATAGTTGTGTCAACACTTTCTGCGATGCGGTTTTTGTAAATGGCGTGGTTATCGATACTGTTTTTCCCGAACCCGACTGCCCGTACACCATCAAAATTGATGGCGGTTTTCCACCCAAATTATCGTCATGCGCCGGTTGGGCCTCGGCCAGTGTATTTCTGAACGACTCGCTTGTAAAACCATTGATTTTCAGTTGGTCTACTGGCGACACACTGCCCAATGTTACAGGTCTCTGCCCAACGCAAACCTATTCGGTTAAAGCGTTGATGCCCGAAGGATGCACAGTGTACACCGATTTTATTTTGAATGCCGATGGAACGATTACCGATGTACCGCCAATGAACTGGTGGATTAGTGGCGAAAGGGAAAAATTTTACGTCTGCTTTGACGCGCCCGGTGAAATGAAAGTGGAATGGAAACTTTGTGACGGAACCATTGTTGAAGCCGACAGTATTCCGCTCGATGCCATTAACTGTGGTGGAAATGAATCGAATATGATTGTGAAAGATGCCCAGGGAAACATTGTTTATTCCGAAAATATTTCATTGAAAGGATCATTTACCAATATACCGGATATCTCTGAAAAAACTGAGATAAAAATGTGGCCCAATCCGGTGGAAGAACGGCTGAATATTCGCTATTCAGGTAAGTTCCAAAACAGTATCAGGGTTGAAATTCTTGATATCATGGGTAAACGCGTTGCAGAAGAGGTGTTTGCCGATGTTTCAGGCGGACGTGAAATCGAATTGAAAACTGGGGCGCTGGTTACAGGAATTTATGTTTGCAGAATTACATCCGACGGACAATTGATTTCGAATCAGAAATTCAGCAAAAAATAGTTAAGAACCATATTTTACGAAAAGCCGGTTATCAGCCGGCTTTTTTATTTTTATTCCCCTACCCCGATTTGCATCAGCTTTTACAACTTCGATTTCTTTTATATTTAGCCTTTCAAATTAAAAAAACTAATCAGTATAAAAATGAAATTCAAGTTAATACTGTTGTTTGTGTTTGTTGCAGTTTTCTGTGGCTATGCGCAAAATCCCGATTTTAATGACACACAGATTGTAAACGGGTATGAAGGAAAAATATCAGGCGAAGATTTCAGCTATCACTCTTCCATTCCTCCGGTGAAAGAGAGTCTGCTGGTTCGCGCCACCGACGGGAAATCGGTGATGGAGTGGGAAACCGGGAAAGTGCATGAAAAGACAGAAAAGGAAAATATCACTTTTGTGTGGCTGGCAGGGTTGGGTTCGTCGCCGGGACGCGCCCGTTTTGATCTGCAGGTGAACGGAAAAGCGCTGCATTCTTTCTGGGTTGACGGGCAAAACAGCTTTTCTCAAACTGCTGATGACGGTTCGACCCTGAGTTTTAAAAGCGATATGACCGACCAGCACGGCGACAAATTTGGGCTTATGTACCTGAAAATGCCTGCTGCAAATCTCGAAAAAGGAAAGCCAGTGAGAATAAAAGTGACAGGTGGCGATTTCGGAAAAACATCCTGGTACATGACTTTTAAATTTCAACTGAACAACAAGCTGAATCTCAAAACACTTCCGACACTTGCAACACAAAATGGAGTTCAGAATCAACTGGGTATTTTCGAAATTCTGCATTTTGCCAAGCCTGAAAAAGCCCGGATTTTTGTGGATGATAAACTCGTTAGCGAACCGGAACTGAATTTCGGGTACAATTATATCCGTGTTTTTCTGCCCGAAGTAACCAAACCCCAAAAAGCAAAATACAGGCTCGAAACCGGTTCGATGACCGAAAAGGGAGAGCTAACACTAAATCCGGTGCGGAAATGGAGGGTCAATTTTGTTCAGCATTCCCACACCGACATTGGCTACACTCGACCGCAGACAGAAATTCTTGCCGAACACTTGCGTTATATCGACTACGCACTCGATTATTGCGATATTACCGATAATTATCCCGACGATTCAAAATTCCGCTGGACATGCGAAGCTGCCTGGGCAGTTGACGAATACCTGAAAAGCAGACCTGCTGCACAAATTGAAAGATTTAAAAAACGGGTGAAAGAAGGCCGGATTGAACTCACAGCCATGTATTTCAATTTTGACGAACTGCCCGACGAGCAGATTCTGGCAGCTTCGCTTCAGCCTATAAAACGTTTCGAAGCCAACGGTCTTGATGTAAAAGTGGCCATGCAAAACGATGTAAACGGAATCGGCTGGTGTCTCAACGACTACTACAAACCTCTGGGTGTGAAATATTTGAACATGGGTACACACGGCCATCGCGCGCTGATCTGCTTCGACAAGCCCACGCTTTTCTGGTGGGAATCGCCTTCAGGAAACCGGATGCTGGCCTACCGCTCTGAACATTATATGATTGGAAACACCGAATTCGGGATTCATTCTGATAACTTTAACCGTTTTGAAGATGAACTGCTCAGTTACCTCATCCGGCTCGAAGAAAAAGGTTTTCAGTACGATTTGATTTCGCTGCAACACTCGGGTTATCTCACCGACAATGCACCGCCTTCCACTTTGGCTTCTGACATGATTAGAAAATGGAACGAAAAATATACCTGGCCAAAACTGCAAACTGCCACCGCTGCCAGCTTTTTCGAAGAAATGGAAGCAAAACACGGGACTGAATTCCAGGTTATCCGCGGTGCCTGGCCCGATTGGTGGACCGACGGTTTTGGCGCTTCTGCCCGCGAAGTTTCGGCAGTAAGAACCGCACAAACCGACCTGATTGCCAACACCGCGGCGCTTTCGATGGCGGCTTTGCACGGGGCAAAAATGCCGGAGAAAATCTCCGACAGAATTGAAGCTGCCAACAGTGCGTTGTTGTTTTACACAGAACATACGGTTGGTTACCACGGAAGTGTGCGCGAGCCATTCCATAAAAACACGATGGAACAACGTGCCCTGAAAGAATCATATGCTTGGGAGGCAGGCCGCCGTACAAAGATGTTAGGCGAGGAAGCGATGGGATTGCTGCAGGGTTTTATTCCGAAGGATAAATATCCGTCGCTGGTGGTGTACAACACGCTCAACTGGAACCGCAGCGGGCTTTTCAGGGTGTATATCGACCACCAGATAATTCCGCGCGACAGCCATTTCAGAATCGTTTCCGAAAACGGAGACGCAGCCACGGCACAGGTGATGGAACGTTTTTCCGATGGCGCTTATTGGGCGATCTGGGCAAACGATATTCCGGCGTTCGGTTTCAAAAAATACAGGATTGTTCCCGAAGATGATGTGCTCGTTCAATCAGAACTGCCTGCCGGAGAACCCAAAACATTCGAAAACCAGTGGTATCGGGTGAAAGTGGACAAAACTAAAGGCGTAATTACCGGTATTTTTGATAAAGAGTTGAAAAAAGAACTGATTGACCCGGGGGCTGAATGGAAAATGGGCCAGTTTATTTACGAAACGCTGGGAAACCGCTCGCAGATGGAATCGAAAAAACTGGATAACTACAAACGAGAAACGCTGACAGAAGTAGTTTTTGAAGGTTATGAGGCAGGACTGGTGTGGAATACAATGCGGTTCAAAGGAAAAACCCCGGCCGCTTTGGATGATGGCTACCTGACTTTTGAAATCCGGGTTTTCAACACCTCTAAACGGATTGAACTGGCCTACCACATCGACAAGAAAATGGTGATTGACCCCGAAGGAATTTATATCGCCCTGCCTTTTGCACTCGAAAATGGTCATCTCGCTTTTGATGTGCAGGGTGGCGAAATCAGGGCCGGAGTTGACCAGATTCCGGGTTCATCCAACGACTGGAACACGGTGCAAAATTACGCCCGGCTCACTGCTGACAATGTGCAGATTCTGCTGGCATCGAAAGAAACACCACTGATGCAGTTTGGAGGCATCAACACTGGGCGTTATAAAGCAGGTGCAACGCCGGCAACCACGCATATTTACGGCTGGCCGATGAACAACTACTGGGTTACCAACTTCAACGCCGAAATACATGGCGGATTTGAGTGGAGTTATGTGATTGGCAGCCAGCTGGTGAATTCGCAACAGGCTGCCGACCGTTTTGGCCGCGAAATCAATGTCCCGATGCTTTCACGGGTAATTCCGGGAGGAGGCAGCGGTGGCGGAGTTACTGAAAAATCGATCATAACAGGCTGGCCTGAAAATATCGTGCTGGTTTCGGCAATGCCTTCTGAAAATGGTGAGTTTATTCAGCTTCATGTTCGCGAAACAGCCGGCAAACCGGCCAATTTGATTTTGCAAAATGGATTAACCGGAAAAGCACTGAAAATTACAGAAACCGATGTGCTGAGTAATGAAGTTGAAGGAGGCTCAACTCAGCTACAACCGCTGGAATCGAAGTTTTTTAGAGTGGAATTATGATGGTAATGAATCCCTGTAGGGATTAAACATGTGCAGCAGAATAAACTGATGAAATAATCCCGTCCCATCCGGGACGGAATATTGTTCATTATCCGGTTTTGCTACCCATATTTTCTACCTCTGGCAGATAAAAGGAGAATAGGAAAATCACCCTGTCACAAACTTGGCAATGTTGCGGTTTACTTCAATGCGGTTAAAAATGGAGCGGATGATTTTGTCATAAAGTTTGTCTTTTAAAACAAGGTCTTCAATATCAGCATCGATGTTCGGGTTGTCGTTGATTTCAATTACATACACTTCGCCATTCACCACTTTCAGGTCGATTCCATACAGACCATCGCCAATCAGCGACGCTGCTTTTACTGCAGTTTTCACCACGGCTTCGGGGGTATCCTCAACCAGCAGCGTGTCCGAATTACCTTCCTTGTATTTGCTTTCGGTTTTCCAATTGTACACCTGCCAGTGGTTGCTGGCCATGTAATATTTGCTGGCAAACAACGGTGTTTGGTCGAGTACCCCAATTCGCCAGTCGAATTCCGAGGGCATAAATTCCTGCGCAATAATCAGGTCTGAAATCTCGAAAAGCCGCTTCAGCGATTTATCGAGTTCTTCCTTGTCATTCACTTTTTCAACACCCATCGAAAAGGCGCTGTCGGGCTGTTTGAGCACCAGCGGAAATTTTACGTCAATTTTTTGTCCGTTGTGGTAGTTTATTTTCGAAAGCACTACCGTGGCCGGGGTTTTTATCTTGTTTTGTTTCAGCAGTTCATTCTGAAAAATTTTGTTTGAGCACCGCAAAATCGACCAGGGGTCGTCGAGCACCACAAGCCCTTCGGCGTAGGCAGCCCGCGAGAATTGGTAGGTATGGTTGTTTACGTTGGTGGTTTCGCGTATAAGCAGCGCATCAAATTCCGAAAGTTGGTTAAAATCCTCCTTCGTAATAAACTCGGTGTAAAAACCTGCTTTTTCGGCAGCCTTTTTAAAACGTTGCAAAGCCACCTGGCACGACGGCGGATTGGGTTCTTTCGGGTTAACCAGAATGGCCAGGTCGTATTTGTAATTTTTGAAACGTGGCCGGCTGAACCGCTTTTTTGAAAAATAATCGCGGGCAAATTCCTGAATCTTTTCGAGGTGTTCCGGATTCACTTTTTTCATACTCAGCGGAATTACCTTCTGAATCAGCCACTTATCCGACTTTGTAAAATCGATCTGTAAAAGCGGTGCCTGGAAAAAGTGATAAAGTTTCTGTGCCAGTTGCCTGAATTTCGGATCGACCGATTTGCTGAAGTAGATAAAAATGCTCAGTTTGTTCCCCTGCACATCTTTCAGGCTGTTCTGAATGTCCTCGTCGATATATCCCGAAAGTGAACGGATGAGTGAGAGGCTGCTGAAATCGTGCAGCGAAGTGATGTTCGGGATCACCCGGTGGTCGCGCGCAGCGGCCAGAAGCGAAACATAGTATCCCATTTTCTGGTACTGGTACGAATTACTAAGGTTAAAAATCCGTACGTTTTTCAGCGACTGATAGGTTTCGTCGGCTACATACGAACGCGACGAAACCACTTTCACCCCTTCAATGGGCATTGTCCATGTCTTGGGATTTCGTACCACGATGACATTGGAAAGGCTTTGTTTGTCGGCTTTTTCAACCAGTTTCAATACCATGCGATACCCGTTCTCCCCCGCTTTGTAATAATCAATCAGTTCTTCTGTAAATTCGAAACCGGCTTTGCGGTAATAGTCCACAACGCTGGTTTCCGATTTACGAACCTCCAGCGTAATCCGGCTAATTTTTCCGGTACGCGCAAGGTTAATCGCGTAATCCAGTAGTTTTTTCCCGATGCCTTTTCCCTGCATTTCAGGCAACACGGCAATCGAAAAAATGCGGATGGATTGCGGGTACATAAAAAGGGTGGCCGAACCTGCCGGTTTGTGGTTTTTGCCCCCTTTGATTTCTGCAATCAGTACTTTCTGAAACTGACTTGTAACACTGTTGCGGATGGAGCGAATATTATTTTGCTGAAATTTCGGGAAACAGGTGGTTTCCAGCTTTTCAAGAAATTTTAAATCGTCGTGAATGGCTTTGCGGATAATCGTTTTCACTCTATATAAACTGTCAATTTTTATTTGAAAAAAACGGTTAAAAGTAGTGCATTTTTTATTTTTTGATGAGGGCTGATAAAAAAAGTTGGGTTCCGTTTTTTTAACAAATTAACAAGTTGTAACTATCAGTTTATTTGGCGTTTAAAGGGTCTTTAATAAAAGGAGCAATTGAGATTTTTTCCCCCGCGTTCAGAAAAAACGGTGTCAGAAAAGTCATTCCGGCTCAAACTGACACCGCTGGTTTTGTACGTTCTGTTTCAGTTTGAAGCAAACTTGTATTCGCCGCTTTGAACTTTAAAAATACTGTAATCATCTTTATCCTGAACAAAAGTGACTCCCTCAGTTTTTTCAACAGGTTTTCCGTTTTCGGTTATTTTTTTGTTCTTTTTTACCGGCACAAAAACAGTGGCTTCACATCCCACCGGAACGGTTATTTTCATCGAAAATTCGTCATTTTCCAAAGTCCAGTTAATTCCTGCTTTCCCGAAAACCGTCTCGTGATAATATTTTGCAAACCGGACGTCGTCAACGGGTTGTGGCCTGAAAATGATGTGTTGGTAACCCGGATTTTCCTCGTCGGTATTCATGCCGGCCAGTTTTCGGTAGAGCCACACAAGCCCGCCACCAAACATGGGGTGGTTGCGCGAGTTGCTCCCGTCCCATTGCTCCCAGGTGGTGGTGGTGCCTTGTTCAATCCACCAGCCGTAGCCGGGTTGTGTTTTTTTAGTGATGGCTTCGTATGCCAAATCGTTCAACCCGTTTTCGGCAAGCACTTCAAAGAAAAACTGCGTTCCGAATATTCCTGTATCCAAATGGCCGCCGTTTGCTTCGATATCATTCTTCAACATCTGAATTACCCTGCTGTACTGTGATTCTGGCACTCCCATTTTCAGTGCAAAAATGTTTCCGCCGGCTTTTCCGTAGGTTCCGTTTTGTTCGTCGTAAAATCTTTTCCAAAATGACTGACGGGTTTTTTCAGCCAGCGAAGCATATTTTTCAGCTTCGGCGATTTTGTTCAGCGCTTTTGCTGCTTTTGCGGTAAAATCGGCGCAACGCCAGAAATAAAAAGTATGCACCATTTCGTCGGGCGGAAGGTTTCCCGGTGCCACCCAGTCACCCAGGTTAAACCATTTCAGCACTTTACCGTCATTTCTGGTTCGCTGCGAATTCATGATTCCATCGGCATCAATCCAGGTTTGCATGTATCGAACATATTCCTTCATGCCTTCGTAATTATCAGCCAGCATGTCTTTTGCCCCGTAGTGCAGGTAAAATTCCCAGGGCATAATACACATGGCAGCTCCCCAGGCGACTCCGCCTCCACAACCCGGTTGCCATGGCGCCCCGTTCGGAACATAACCTGTTGTAACATTCTGTGCCCCCAGGATATCCTGAATCCATTTCTGGTAAAAATTTCGTGCATCGAAGTTGTGCATCACGGTAACACAGGCAACCTGCCCGTCGCCGGTGTAGGCCGAGCGTTCGCGGTGCGGACAGTCGCTTGCCACTCCGCCATGCATGTTGTCAGTCTGGCTGCGGCGCCAGATTTTGTTGATAGTATTTAAAAGTGGGTTGGAAGTTTCAAATTCAGCCGATTCTTCCACAAAAGTATGCACCACTTCGGCAGTAATCATTTCGGGTTTAAGTTCGCCGGGCCAGTTGCTGATTTCCACTCCGTTGAAAACAAACCAGTTAAAACGCGCCGCGTACGTTTCTTCGCCATCTCCGCTGAAAATATAGGAATTGTCGCCTGAATAGGTTGTTCCCAGATATTTGATGTCGATTTTTTGTCCAGCAGGCCCTTTTACTTTGTGCAGTTTTACCCAGCCCGAAACTTCAACCCCAAAATCAACCCTATAATTTCCGTTATCAAGTTTTTCAATTTTCAAAGGTTTGAGTTGTTCTACCACCCGGTCGGGCTGCGCTGTGTGTGCCGCGAGTTTTCCTTCAGGAGTTTTACGAAGCGCTGCATTTTGCCAGCCTGAATCATCAAAACCCGGAGCGTTCCAGCCGGGTTGTTCCAGCCGTGCATCGTAATGTTCGCCATAATATACCATATCCATCAGAATCGGGCTTTTGGCAACTTTCCAGCTTTCGTCGCTTACAATGATTTCTTCGGTTCCGTCGGTGTAAGTAATATAAATCTGGGCCAGAAACCGTGGCGTTCCGTATCCCAAAGCCCAGTGTTTGGCCGGATTGTAAAACCCGTTTCCAAGTATACTTCCCAAAACATTTTCACCCGCTTTAAACTGATTTTTTATATCGTAAGCTAGGTACATCACTTTATATTCCCTAAAATTGTCATCAAGCGGAATCCCTTCGTTGATGAGGTCGGGCCGTTTTCCGTAATTGGTTTGATTGGGGACTAAAACGTCGTCGCCTACTTTCTGCCCGTTCAGAAAAAATTCAAAATAACCCAGCCCGGAAACAAAAGCCACAGCTTTTTCAACTGTTTTTTCAATTTTGAAGTCTTTCCGGAACATGGGTGCCGGCGGCGGAAGGATTTCGGGTAACTGTGTTTTGGGATCGATTTTCTTTGGCAACGTTTCTTCACCCTGCCACGGAGCGCCAATCCATTTTGCGGTCCATTCTGTCGGGTTCAGAATTCCCATGCGCCAGAAAGCGGGTTTGCTCCAATCTGAAATTACTCCGTTTTTGTCCCACACCCGAACCTGCCACCAGCATTCGGTGCGCGATTGCAGAGGTTTCCCCGCATATTCAATCCTTCCCGATTCGCTGTTTTCTGTTTTTCCACTGTCCCACAAATCGGGTTTTTCAAGCTTTTCTTTGGCTGTTGCCACCCTGATTTGATAAGCAGATTGAAATTGTCCGCGCACATTTTCACCGGCAATATTTATCCATGCAAACCGCGGATGCGAAACATCAACCACTGCCGGGTCGGGTAAATATTCGCAGGTTAATTTTGTTGGGTTAATTTTGGCAAAAGAATGTATCGGGGCTAATAAAACCAGGGCAATCAGTAAAAAATATTTCGCTTTCATAGGTTAGATTTTCAAGTGCTATTATATATGGGTGTCGAAGATAATGACTTTTTCAAACTACTCTTGAACCGAAGTGTAGTAAAAACGAGATAAATTTCCGCAAAATTTAGTCAGTATTAAGGGCAAACAACATTATCCACAAACCTTTGTTGAAACAGTTCTATGATAAGCAAAAGACTGGGGGTTGAGCTTTTGTTTTTACCTTCATATTCGCTGAATTTGAACATTATAGAACGATTATGGAAGTTCACCAGGAAAAAATATTATATGCCAGATTTTATGAATCGCCTGCAAATTTTCATTTGGCAATAACTGGTTTCTTTTGTGATGTCAGCTTTAAGTATAAAGAAGATTTAGAAAAATTAATGACCTTAAAATTCCAGTATTTTGATAATTATTTTGCCGAAATTTATGCCGAGTGAAGTATAAAACATTTCTTTTCCATCTTCTACTCTGTATACACAAAAATAGTTGGAATCCTGGTTGACAAATTCGTCAAATTTCCAGATTGTATCGTTGGTAGCTATTTTAAAATGAAAAGTAAAGTTTTCCCCTCATTAAAAATAAAAGACGGTTCTCCTTTTTCATTCACTAGTTTAAAATCAAATTCGACTTCAGGATCAGGAATTTCTTCCTCTTTCTGGCAGCTTGCTCCCAAAAACAGGAAAAGCAAAACTACCGGGCATAGTTTTAAAA
>DYSZ01000253.1 GCA_020726265.1 Draconibacterium orientale | reverse complement strand
CTGAAACTTCAGGTTTTAAACTTTGCATGAAGTAACTGTTCAGGTTAACTTTACTAACGTAAAAAAACATTGAAAAAAGTTGAGGGAGAGGAGTGAGTAATAAAGTTTCAGGCGGCATATCCTTAACATCAATTGCTTTTAAGGATATGCCGCTATTTTTTATTCAAGTCTGATTAACCCCTTTTTAAGGGCATATTTTACAATATCGGCATTCGAAGACAGACCTAATTTTTCGAGAATGTTCTGTTTATGTGTATTTACAGTTTTTACACTGATAAACAGTTTTTCACTGATTTCGCGTGTCGAAATGCCTTCTGCAAACAACATGAAAATTTCTTTTTCGCGCTCTGAAAGCTGGTTGTATTCATCTTCACCCGGAGCAGTTGGCGAAAGGTAACCATTGATTACCAATTCGGTAATATCCTGACTCAGGTATTTTTTTCCATCGTAAACCGATTGAATAGCATCTGTGAGCTGCCGGTAGGTGCAGTTTTTTAATAAGTATCCATCGGCACCGGCTTCAAGCGCACCTTTCACATACTGCTTATCAGAGTGCATTGATACAGTAATTGTTTTCACCGATGGCATCAGCAGTTTCAGTTTTTTAGTTGCTTCAATTCCATTCATTACCGGCATGGCAATATCAAGCAAAATAACATCTGGTTTAAAGTGCTTGGCTTTCTCAATGGCATCGGCACCATCCTGGGCCTGAGCAATTACTTCTATGTTTTCCGCCGAAAAAAGCAGGTTGGCAATTCCTTCTCTAAAGAGTTGGTGATCGTCGGCAATCAGTACTTTTATTTTCATATTCTATTTCTTAGCAGGCTATTTTATCTCAGGTATTTCAATTTTAGCAAGTGTCCCTTTTCCGGGTTCCGAATGTATATAAAAATGTCCTTTGAAATTTTCAATTCTTTCTTTAATACTTAACAATCCGAATCTTCCGGGTTTGGATGTGATTTTACGATTATTCCTGTCAAATCCGACTCCATTGTCACGAACTGAAATATAGTATTTTCGTATTGCCTGGCTAATTTCAATCGAAACCTCGGTGGCTTTCGCGTGTTTAATCACATTTTGAATCAGTTCGTTAACTATCCGGTAGATAAAAATAATAATTTCCTTCTTTACGTTCAGATTAATTTCTTCACCAATGAGCTGAGTTTTTATTTTTTCTTTTTGTTCAAGAACTTCGAGTCGCCATTTAAATGCTGGTACAAGTCCGAGTTCGTATAAAATTGGCGGACTTAAATCGTAAGTCAGGCTTCTCGATTCAGCAATCGCCTTACTTAACAAACTGAAGGTATCGTTGTAAATATTTTGAGTTACGGTTGAAAATTCGCCAGTGTCGATTGCCGAAAGTTTCATATAGGCCAAAGAAAGTGTTTGTCCGAGACTGTCATGCAGGTTTTCTGCAATTCTGCGCCGTTCGTTTTCTTCAACCCTGGCAATTTCCAAATTCAGTTTTTTGAGTTTTTGCTGGTAACGTTCAACTTTCTTCATGTTTCTTACCAGCGCCAATTCTGCCTTTTTTCGTTTTGTAATATCAAAGCAAATACCGCGGGCGCCGGCAAAATCACCCGAGTTATCAAAAATGGGAAAGCTACTTAACGTTAGCCATAAATCTGCTTTACCAGCTTTAAGTAAAATCTCGGCTTCCTGTAATTCCTCATGCATTGGAATTTGAATATGCCTGTTTACCGTGGCAGACAGGAAAAGCTGGTTGAAATTTATTTTACCAAGAATATCGAGTGGCTTCAATTGCAAAATTGTTTCAACTACGGGACTGATGTAAACGAATTCTCCATTTTCGTCGATTTCCCAATAAAACTGTCGTGCATGTTCCGATATCTGATAAAACCGTTCTTCCTTCTGCGTGAATTTGTCGGTTTCCGATTTTATGCTCAACTCAAGACTTTCGTTTCGTTTTCTTAAAAGATCTTCAACCGATTTTATGCGAAGTGCCACATTAATTTGTGCTTGCAATTCGCTGGTAACGAAAGGTTTTGAAATAAAAGCATCAGCACCTGCATTCAAGCCTTTTGTGCGTTCAGCAGGATTATCACCTAATGCCGAAATCATCAATACAGGTATATGTCTTGTGGTCTTATCTTTTTTTAATATTTCGCAAACTTCGTATCCGTTTAGTTCTGGCATCAAAATGTCGAGCAAAATTAGTTCTGGTTTTTCGGTTTTGGCTAATTCAATGCCTTCAGTACCATTCAGTGACTTCAAAAATTGAAATGCAGGATAGTGTCTGGAAATAAGCTGATTAAGAAGCTCCAAATTGATGTCATTATCGTCGATTGCTAAAATCTTTTTCATTTTCATGTTCGTTTTCTAGGTTTCAATTGTGGTATTCAGAACTCTGAATTAAACATATTCGGTTTAGTCAGGATTTTCTTTTAGCATTAACAGTTTCTATTATGTGCAATTTAATGAAAAGTTTTATTAGTCAAGTATTCTTATATTAAGGTAATTTAGTTTTTTTTCAACAACATTAGTATTTGCGAAATTATTGGTGTTGATTTTTTAGTGGGTGTTTGTCGAATGTCAAACAAAATTTCATGTACATTTGAAACTGATTTTTAATTGGATTTTTAACTATCAATTATTAAAATAATATGAAATCATTATTCTCTGTTTTATTCGTTGCATTTGCATTTGTAATACAGGTTAACGCACAAAGTGTTGATTCTACGTTAATTATTAAGTTTGTTTCAACCGTGCATGATTATGGTACTATTGAACAGGGCAGCGACGGAAGCTGCAATTTTGTTTTTACGAGCACCGGGCAAACTCCCCTGGTATTGAGCAATGTCAGGGCATCATGCGGATGCACAGTTCCAACATGGCCGCGTGAGCCTATTTTGCCTGGAAAAGAAGGATCAATTAAAGTAGTTTATAATACAAATCTTGTTGGTAGTTTTAACAAGTCGATTTCAGTGAGTTCGAACGCTAAGAATAAAGAAGTGATTTTGAATATCAAAGGCACTGTAACTCCCAAGAAACAATAGATAATTTTAATCTGACATGATACAAAAGGCGGTCGTTTGACCGCCTTTTTTTGGGTGTGTCGGGCATGGTCATATTCTATAGGGTGCAAGTCCCGAATGAGTGTTGTAGTACATATCATTAGCCAAGAGCAAGGGTGTTTACCGTGAGGTAAAATCTGAAGGAAGCTGGCGG
>DYSZ01000252.1 GCA_020726265.1 Draconibacterium orientale | reverse complement strand
CCACACTACGTTTAAACCATTGAAAACCAAAACAAATATTTTTTCGCCGAATTAACAACAAGCGGCGGAACAGAATCCTGAAGGGATTCAACTAGGAGATATTGAGCCCCTTCAGGGCTCTTTTTCACTTCTACATTTGCACCTCCGGTGAAACCGGAGGTTATTCAAATTCAACCCCTCTGGGTTTTTTTAATAGTAATCAGCTAAGCCAGA
The DNA here is from genome assembly GCA_020726265.1 of Draconibacterium orientale. GTDB lineage: Bacteria > Bacteroidota > Bacteroidia > Bacteroidales > Prolixibacteraceae > Draconibacterium > Draconibacterium orientale_A. Next base: position 2,984 of record DYSZ01000252.1, on the reverse strand, counting down.
CATTATCGCCAGGCCAATAAGCCTGTATGTAAATTTGATTCTTAACTAACCCTGGCATTTATGCCAGGGAAACGCATCAAACAAAACAATGGGCTTTAGCCCTTAATATCAGAATATTGGACTAAAGTCCGTGGCACTGGTATATGTCAGGTCTCCGGCATAAATACCGGAGTTAGTCATTCTGACCACATTTTCAACCAAACAACCCACCATCATTTTTTTATCTTTGCCGCCTGATTTAAAAATGCATTCATGATTTCAATTGACGGGTTGGCGGTGGAGTTTAGCGGGATCACACTTTTTAAAGACATCAACTTTGTGGTAAACGACAGAGACCGCATTGCGCTGATGGGCAAAAACGGCGCGGGCAAATCGACGCTGTTGAAAATTATGGCGGGTGTTCAAACTCCTACAAGCGGCAAGATTTCGGCGCCAAAAGATGCTGTAATTGCCTACCTGCCACAACATTTGCTGGTGGATAACAGCCGCACGTTGTTCGAAGAGGCGTCGCAGGCTTTTGCCGAAATTCTGAACATGCAAACGCTGTTAGATGAATTAAACCACCAGCTTACCGTGCGCACCGATTACGAATCGGATGAATACAGCAAAATCATTGAACAGGTGTCGGAGCTCAGCGAAAAACTGTACAGTCAGGGCGAAATTAATTTCGATTCCGAAGTGGAAAAAATCCTGCTTGGACTGGGATTCGAACGCGCCGATTTTCAGCGCCCCACCAGCGAATTCAGCGGCGGCTGGCGCATGCGCATCGAACTGGCCAAAATCCTGCTCAAAAAACCCGACCTCATTTTGCTCGACGAACCTACCAACCACCTCGACATTGAGTCGGTGCAGTGGCTCGAAGATTTCCTGGTGAACGAAGCCAAAGCGGTGATGGTAATTTCGCACGACCGCACTTTTGTGGATAACATCACCACCCGAACCATTGAGGTTACGATGGGCCGGATTTACGACTACAAGGTAAACTACTCGAAATACCTCGAACTGCGGAAGGAACGCCGCGAACAGCAACAAAAAGCTTTCGACGAGCAACAAAAAATGATTGCTGAAACCGAGCAGTTTATCGAGCGTTTTAAGGGAACTTACTCGAAAACACTGCAGGTACAATCGCGTGTAAAAATGCTCGAAAAGCTCGAAATACTTGAGGTGGACGAAATCGACACCTCGCATCTCAGGTTGCGGTTTCCGCCGTCGCCACGCTCGGGCAACTACCCTGTAATTGCCAGCGGGATTGAAAAAAGCTACGGCGAAAAACTCATTTTTGCTGATGCATCGTTTACCATTCACCGTGGCGACAAAGTGGCGTTTGTGGGCAAAAACGGAGAAGGAAAAACCACTCTGGTAAAAGCGATTATGGGCGAAATTGAACATGGCGGAACGCTGACGCTGGGCCACAATTCGATGATTGGCTATTTTTCACAAAACGAAGCTTCACTGCTGGATGAAAAACTGACGGTTTTTCAAACCATCGACGACGTGGCAAAAGGCGACATCCGCACAAAAATCAAAGATATTCTGGGCGCGTTTATGTTTGGCGGCGACGACTGGGATAAACCGGTGGGCGTGCTTTCGGGTGGCGAACGTACAAGGCTGGCGATGATTAAACTGCTGTTAGAACCGGTAAACCTGCTCATTTTAGATGAGCCTACCAATCACCTCGACATCCGCACCAAAGACATTCTGAAACAGGCGTTGCTGGAATTCGACGGCACGCTTATCCTTGTTTCGCACGACCGTGATTTTCTGGACGGATTGGTGCATAAAATCTATGAATTTGGCAACAAACGGGTAAAAGAACACGACGAGGGAATCCGCGAATTTTTGCAGCGCAAAAAGATGGAGCATTTGCGGGAACTGGAATGGAAAAGATAAAAACAGTTTCGTAAAATTCTGCATCAGTGTTGTTTTGATTATCAGAAATTTTTATAAGCACCCTTCTCCCGAAGCTTCGGGATCGCTCAGGGTGACTGTCAGACTGAGCGGAGTCGAAGTCTGTTTTTATAAATTACATTAAATCCTGTATTTTCTTTACCAAATCATTGCGAATTTCCCGTCGCGCAACCAACAAATGAGTATGTGTTCCGTCCCACGGATTTCCTTTCCAGTCGGTAAAAATGCACCCGGCTTCCTGCGCGATAACCATTCCGGCTGCAAAATCCCAGAGTTCGTCTCCGGAGCAGATAAACCCATCCACCGAACCCGAAGCGATGTAACACAGCTCCAGTGCAGTGGTTCCGAGTTTCAGAATATTGAAATCTGAAGCCAACAAATCAGCCAGTTTTTTGAATTTGGCGCGGTCGGTTTCTGCATAGCCGTGATTCAGAAAAACCATAGGAATATACCGCGAATCAAAACCGGGCAATTTGATTTTTTCGCCATTACAAAAAGCGCCGCCACCTTTTACTGCATAATATTCTTTCTGGGTTACCGGGTCGATGATTACGCCAACCAATGACTCATTACCTTCCATCAGTCCGACAGAAACCGCAAAAAGCGGGAGCGCCCGGGCAAAATTGTTGGTTCCGTCGAGCGGGTCAACCACCCAAACCGGACCATTCATTTCAATCTTGCTTGCACTTTCTTCACTTAAAACCGGAAAATCAGATTCGTTATAAAGTATATCGAGAATGGCCTTTTCAGAAGCCATATCTGTGGCAGTCACCAACCCTTTCGAATCGCCTTTCACCCTCGAATCTTTTGACTTTCCAAAGTTTTCGAGCACAACCTTTGCTCCTTCACGGGCGGCTTTAAGTGCTATTTGTAAATCGTGTGAAAATCCGGTCATATCATTCAAGGTTTTGGTTTTTTAATTGGATTTTATTACACAGTTCGACTACGCTCACTGTGACTGCCTGACTAAAAATCCTGCTTTCTTTCTCCTCCCCATGTGGGGAGGTCGGGTGGGGCTTCTTTTAAATCTCCGGTGCGTTTTTCAGCAGAAATTCCTCAGCTTCCACATTCCACAA
>DYSZ01000251.1 GCA_020726265.1 Draconibacterium orientale | reverse complement strand
TGGGATTCGTTTCATGGTGCTTCGCTTGATACCATTTCGGCGGGTGGCGAAGCAGTTTTCCGTCAGCGCATGGGGCCGCTTATGCCCGGTGTACTGCACATTCCACCGCCTGCAACGTACCGTGGATTTTTTGGCAACACCCCCGACGACCAGCTCAAATATGCCGATTATCTCGAATATGTAGTTGAGAAAGAAGGCGGAGTTGGCACTTTTGTTTCTGAAACCATCCGAAACACCGATGTAAATATTCCCTCGAAAGCATACTGGAAAAGGATACGCGAGATTTGCGACAAACACAATATTGTATTGATTTTAGATGAAATCCCAATTGGAATGGGCCGAACCGGGAAATTTTTTGCTTTTGAACATTTTGGAATTGAACCCGATATTGTTTGTATGGGCAAAAGTTTGGGCGGCGGAATTTTTCCGATGGCCGCTATGATTGGACGAGCCGAATTCAATGTCGCCCCCGAAATTTCACTGGGACATTACACACACGAGAAAAATCCGCTGGGTTGTACGGCAGGTTTGGCAGCCATCGAATTTATTGAACAGGAAAAACTGCTGCAAAAAGTTCAAACCGAAAGCATTTGGATTGAATCGGTTTTAAATGATTTTAAAAACCGTCTCGAACTGGTTGGCGATGTGCGCGGGGTAGGTTTCTTATGGGCAGTTGAACTGGTAACCAATCGCGAAACAAAAGAAAAAGCTGTGGTTCAGGCTGAAAAAATAATGTACGAGTGTTTGCGAAACGGGCTCAGTTTTAAGGTTTCGCAGGGAAACGTACTTACACTGGCGCCAGCGCTCACCATCCGGAAAAGCGAATTGGAAAGCGCATTCGAAATACTTCAAAATGCAATTATGAAATTCAGTTAACACATTAAAAATGAGTTCAGATTATAATACAATAATGGCAGTAAAACCAAAACGCTTCATATTGATATTGTTTTTGCTGCTTTTATTCACCATATCAATCACTGCACAAAACTCGACTATGAAACATATCCTACATCAAAACTATCAGTTAACTGGTAACCAACAGGTTAACAATGCAGGGCCCTTTCAGTTTGAAAATTCATCCACCGAATTTGCCCTTGAGTTTGTAATTCTTGACCATGTAAAATCGAATGTCGGATTTACTGTCCGTAACCAGAATGGCAAAAAGCTGTTTCAATACTTGGCCGACAGCATCAGAATTGCCAAAACCACGGTAGCGGCCGGCTCAAAAGTAAAAAGCTACTGGCGACACATTGTGGTTAATTATTTCGAAAGCGGTGTTGAGGTTTTTGAAAATGGCCTGCAAACGGTTGATTTTAATACCGACACAATTACTGCTGTGAATGCGATTGAAATCAATGGCATTTTCGACGATGAATACGGGATGCAGCTTAACGATATGCTAAAATCCTTTGCGTTTTATCCGCAACCGCTGTCGCACGAAAGTAGTACCGAAAGTTACAATACATTTATCACTACACTTCAAAACGGAATGCTTGCCGGCGCCGAACCGCATTTCATTGTTCCGCCTTTTCTGGCTATGCCAACGTCGAAATCGGTTAATATCAACTGGGAAACCAACTTGCCTTCCACTGCAAAAGTAAAGTTTGGGAAATCATACCCGCTTTCAGATTCAGTTCAAATTGAAAAAGAAAATACGATTCAGCAGATTCCTTTAACCGGGCTCGAACCGGGCACAAATTATTATGCCGAAGTTGATACTGCAATTAACGGGATGCAATTACCTCCCGTTAAACTGTCGTTTAAAACGGCGCCGGAATCTTCCGAAGCTTTCAGGTTTGGCATCATTGCCGACACCGAATCGCGGCCATTTATCAATACAAAAATTGCCCGGCACCTTTGGGACAACCGGCCCGATTTCTTTTTGCTATTGGGTGATATTACCGATGGAGGACAAAAAGATTTTAAAGACCAGTGGACATTCGAGTTCTTCACCGGAATGAATTCGCTGATGCAGCGTGTACCTGTAATTCCTGTTGCCGGTAACGGCGATGCCGATTTGTACTGGTTTAACCGATATTTCAATCCTCCAACCGAAGAAGGGTTCTACAAATTTTCGTGGTCGAACACCGACTTTTTTGTATTACACAGTTCAAAAAGCGAAGAATTTGAAAAGGGTGGAAAACAATATGAATGGCTCGAAAATGAATTAGAGCAAAGTAAAGCAGCCTGGAAAATTGTACTGTTGCACCACGCGCCCTATTCGTCGGACGAAGACGATTTTGGCAACAGTTGGGAAGGCCCAACTGATTTGGGTGATCCGCAAATCAGAAAAATGGTGCCGCTGTTTGATAAATACAGTGTCGATTTTGTAATGTTTGGCCACCTGCACTGCTACGAACGAAGCTGGCCGCTGAAAAACAATAAAATTGATACTCAAAACGGAACGGCTTACCTGATGACAGGCGGAGCGGGAGGTTCGCTTGAAAACTTTGCACCACACCACACCTGGTTCAATGCCAAAACTTTCAGGGGATATCATTATTCCATTGCCAATGTTTTTGAAAACAGCATCAGAATTGACACCTACAATATCGATGGCAGCTTAATCGATTTTTACGAAAAACAAAAATAACTCATGCAATTCAGTAAAACAGTCCTTTTTATATCGCCTGATGAACCACTGCAAATCAGCGATATTCTTATTCCTACTGTTGGCGATGGTGAAATCCTGGTAAAGAATGAATACACCACATTGTGCCGCAGCGATTTAAATACATTCTGCGGAAAACGCATCGAAAAAACCCCAACCATTTTGGGTCACGAAGTTGTGGGGCGAATTATAAGTACCGGCAAAGGAGCTCCGGAAACGGATGTTCGCGGAGATCAGCTGCAGCCGGGTGACCGGATAACCTGGGCCATTTTTGCCAGCGACCCGGCAAGTGAAATGGCCAAAAAAGGTATACCACAAAAAGCACCCGGCCTTTTTAAATACGGGCACGAAAAAGTTACTGCCGATAGCACGTTGCACGGTGGACTCAGTGAGTTTACCCTGTTACGCAAAAATACACCCGTGATAAAAATAAGCGAAAATATACCCCTGCCAGTGGCTGCAACCATTAATTGCGCTGTGGCAACCGTTGCCGGTTCGTTGCGGCTTGCCGGCAATATAGCCGGTAAGAATGTGTTGGTTTCGGGTGCTGGAATGCTGGGAATTGTGGCCTGTGCCATGTGCCGGACAAAAGGTGCCAACAG
>DYSZ01000079.1 GCA_020726265.1 Draconibacterium orientale | reverse complement strand
ATAATTAGGGTTGACGAACCAGAACACCCTTTTATCGGTGTGGTAATTAGTGCGTCGCACAATCCGCTCAAAACGTTCGATTGAGATGCCAGTATCTTTTATTTCAAGCAGTCCGGTGATAGTACCTTCGTTTTCGCCCATAATTTTCAGAAACCACGCGTAAAATCCACGGGGCAGAAGATGAAACCACGGGAGTTTGGAGAGCAGCCGGCCCCGGCAAATTTGCTGGTGTCCGCCAAACGGGTTTTGCCACGGCGGAAATGCAAGAAAAAACAGGCCTTCGGGTTGCAGAAAATCTTTGATAAAACCCATAAATTTCTCCTGGTCGGGGATGTGTTCAATTACATCGCGCATAATAATCATATCAAACTTATTGTCGGGTTTTACGACGTAAATATCACTGCAAATCAGTGTCAGGTTTTGGCGGTTGGGGTGGTCGCTGTAAAATTCTTTGGCTAATTCGATTCGCCCGCACGAAATATCAATTCCGGTACAGCTGCAACCCATATCCAAAAAGGGTTTCAGGTTGCCGGCTTCACCACAGCCTATTTCGAGAACAGTTGTTTCGGGCCCGATTTTCACAAGGTCGGCCAAAAAGGGCAACACAAATTTTTGTGAAGTCAGGCCTTGTTCGTTAAAGTACTGGTGTTTGTTTTTATGGCGTTCCTGCATGAAAACTGATTAAATATTGGCAACTCTGCGCAGACTGGCAATGTCGAGGAATTTGATTTTGCGGCCCTGTAACTCAATAAGTTTGTCCTGTTTAAACTCCGAAAGCAGGCGGATTACCGATTCGGTGGCAGTACCCACCATGTTGGCCAACTCTTCTCGGGTAAGCGAAATCTGTAGCGTATTCTGGTTGTCTAACTCGAAATTTTCCTTCAGCAAAAGCAAAACTTCTGCGAGGCGTTCGCGCACAGTTTTCTGTGCAATATCCGTAATATAGTCGTTGGCCTCGCGCAGTTCGCGGCAAACAATCTGGAGCATGTGGTGCGAGAACTGCCAGTTGTTCTGAATCAGGTACAACAACGTTTGGTAGGGTACATGACAAAGAATGGCTTCGTCGATAATTTTGGCGGTGGTGCAGGCCAGTTCCTGGCTCAGTAGCGAACGGTAGGCAATAATTTCGCCGCGTTTGGCAAAACGGATAATCTGTTCCTTGCCATCGATACCGGTCTTAAAAATCTTAACAATTCCGCGGGTAACGCAATAAAATCCGGTGAGTCGGCTGCCTTCGCGGTAAATGATAGTGCCTTTTTTATACAACTGGCAGGTCTTATCGAAATTCAAACGGTTAAATTCATCTTCTGTCAGTTTGTTAAACAACTGAAATCCACTCAGGCTAGTTTCCTGTTCTGTAGGTCTTTTGATAACACTTCTCATTTCGCTGCTAAAATTTTTATTATTTAAATCAAATGTACCGCTTGATGTGTTAAATATACAATTAAGTCTTTTATTGTAACCTTTAGTTATGCAGATATTTAGATACTTTATATTTGCGCTGCAAAATAAGTGAAAACTATTTAAATAGAAATTATTATGAAACATTTTGTTGATTTGGCCTGGACCGACAAAGTCGCTTTTACCGGCGATATGGATGGCCACAAAATTACTATTGATGCAACTGAACAATCGGGTGGGAGCAACCTTGGCCCTCGTCCGAAAAAACTGATGCTTACTGCGCTGGCGGGTTGCACCGGAGTGGATGTAATTATGATTTTGAAAAAAATGAAGGTGGAACCCGAAGCTTTTAATGTAATTGTCGAAGCCGACGTAACTGAAGAGCACCCGATGCATTACACAAAAATGAAAGTGATTTACCAGTTCAAAGGTAAAAATCTGCCTATGGACAAGCTCGAAAAAGCTGTTAAACTCTCTGAAACCACTTACTGTGGAGTTACTGCGGCTTATCGTAAAGCCATAGAAATGGAAACTGAAATCAGGGTGATTGAATAGTAATCAGGTTACTTTCAAAAACTTAAAATAGGTTATTAAATCACACAGTGATAAACAAATGGCGTTTCTGCTTTGTCGTTTTGGTATTATGAAATATCCATAAGCGTAAAATAATCATACCCACTGTGAATGAATAGTTGATTATCAAACAATTAATTAAATTATATACAGATGAAAACAATATTTCACAAAGCAGAAAACAGGGGTTTTGCCAACCACGGGTGGTTAAAGGCAGCCCTTTCATTCAGTTTCGCAACTGGTACGACCCCGAAAAAGTTCATTTCGGATTACTAAGGGTGCTCAACGACGATATTGTTGCTCCAGCACAAGGATTTGGTTCGCATCCGCACAACGATATGGAAATTATCACCATTCCGCACTACGGGGCTTTGTGGCACACCGACAACATTGGAAACGAAGAGGTGATTACCGCCGGCGAAGTTCAGGTAATGTCGGCGGGCAGTGGCGTGATGCATTCAGAGTTCAACGCTTCAAAAACAGAAGAACTGATTCTTACCAGATATGGATTTTTACCGACAAAAAAAATCACCAGCCACGGTACGACCAGAAAAAGGTTGAAACTTCCGAAAACATTGATAATTGGCAATTGTTGGTTTAGCCCGACTGCCGCGACGAGTCGTTGTTGATAAACCAGAAAGCGTTTCTTTCAGGTTTCGACTGCAAAGAGGCTGGTTCAACAGGTTACAAACTGAATGATCAGGTAAATGGTGTTTACTTCATGCTCACCGAAGGAGAAGTTCAAATCGGAGAGCAGATACTGAAAACCCGCGATGCAGTAGGGGTCTAGGATATCTCAGAGCCACGTGAAATCAGTTTTCTGAAACCGTCAAAAATTCTGGCCATCGAAATTCCGATGCGGTAAAAAACGCTATTTCCTGTCGTATTTGAAAGGCATTGCAAAAAGCAGCGCCTTTCTTTTTGCATCAGCCACATAAAAATTTAAAGTGAAAGCACAATTTGCAAATTATTATAGTAGTTGGTGTGATTCACCAGAAACAACTACAATCCCGAAAAGTCATTACTTTTGAGGAATCAAATCCCGAAAAGTTAACTTTAGGCTTGCTTCTCCTGAAAAATCAACTTATATTTGTCGTCAAATTACGGCGAAATGATACAAAGAATTCTCAGCAAAATAGTTGAAAATAATCTGTTTACAGGAAAAGCTGTCATTATTTTAGGAGCCCGACAGGTTGGTAAAACAACCTTAATAAGGCAAATTTTTCAAAATAACCCGGAGTTGTTGTGGATGAACGGTGACGAACATGATGTGCAAAACTTGTTTCGTAATATGTCGTCAACACGGTTTAAAGCCATATTTGGTAATAAAAAAATAATCGTTGTTGATGAGGCGCAGCAGATAGCAGAAATTGGTTTGCGGTTAAAATTAATCACCGACATGCTGCCTGAATACCAATTAATTGTAATGGGCAGTTCGTCATTCGAGTTGGCAAATCATTTGAACGAGCCATTAACCGGGCGAAAATGGGAATACAATATGTTTCCGCTTTCGTTTGGTGAAATGGTACAGCACCATGGTTTGCTTGAAGAAAAACGACTTATACCTCATCGGCTGGTTTATGGATACTACCCCGAAGTGGTTACTCAACAGGGAAACGAGGAAACAATTCTCCGACAATTGGCCAACAGTTATTTGTATAAAGATATTTTCAGGCTTGAACAAATAAAAAAGTCTGACAGCGTGATTAAACTATTACAGGCAATCGCTTATAAGATTGGTTCGCAGGTTTCGTATGCCGAATTATCACAGTTGTGCGGATTAGATGCTAAAACCGTTGAAAAATATATTACAGTGCTTGAACAATCGTATATCATTTTCAGGTTGGGTTCTTTCAGCCGGAATCTGAGAAATGAATTAAAATTTTCAAGAAAAATTTATTTCCATGATAATGGAATACGCAATATGCTGATATCGAACTTAACACAAATCGAAAATCGCAATGATACAGGAGCATTGTGGGAAAATTTTATTATTTCAGAACGGAAAAAGTTTTTGCATTACGCTGACTTGTGGCCAAATTCCTGGTTTTGGAGAACCAAACAGCAAAACGAAATTGATTACCTCGAAGAGCGAAATGGGAAATTAACGGCTTTTGAATTCAAATGGAGTCCCGATGCAAAATTCAGACAGCCGGTTACTTTTGCCAATGCATACGCCGATGCTGAATTTAAAGTGATTCATAAGGATAATATGGAAGATTTTCTGTTGTAAAATAAAGAATCAATCGGTATGAAAATCATATTTTGCCAGCCATACTAACGAAACTGGCAATATCGATAACCACTTCTACGGTTTTATCGTAACAGTTTTATATTTTTAATTTCGATAACGAAAAATCAAACCATGATCAAATCTGTCAATCCGTACACAGGGAAAAAAGTAAACACATTCGAAACTCACTCACCACAGGGAACCGGACAAATTATAAACTCAGTGGACAAAACTTTTCGTACCTGGAAAAATACAGGTTTTTCGCAAAGGGCTGCGTTCATGCTGAATGTTGCCTCTTTACTCAGAAATAAAAAGGAGGAACTCGCCAAGCTGATGGCCATTGAGATGGGAAAAGTAGTACGTGAAGGTATTGCCGAAGTTGAAAAATGCGCCTGGGTTTGCGAGTATTATGCGCAAAATGCCGAAACAATGCTCGAAAACGAAACTATTGAAACGCAGTATGCTGCTTCGTTTGTTTCGTATCAGCCATTAGGGATCATTCTGGCAGTAATGCCATGGAATTTTCCGTTCTGGCAGGTTTTCCGGTTTTTAGCGCCAACATTGATGGCCGGAAATACAGCAGTGTTAAAACATGCAAGCAATGTTCCGGGTTGTGCAATGGCCATTGAGGAATTAATACGCGAAGCTGGTTTGCCCGAAAATGTGTTTCGAACGCTGTTGATTGGCAGTAGTCAGGTTGAAAGTGTAATCAGGCATCCTGCGATAAAAGCAGTGAGTTTAACCGGCAGTACACCGGCCGGTAAAAGTGTGGCTGCCATTGCAGGCAGCGAACTGAAAAAATGCGTGCTTGAACTGGGTGGCAGCGATCCGTATCTTATTCTGAAAGATGCACCACTCGAACAATCGGCCATTATTTGTGCCACCAGCCGTTTGCTGAATGCCGGTCAGAGTTGTATTGCTGCCAAACGTTTTATTGTGGTTGACGAAGTTTATGCCCATTTTCTGGAACATTTTACCTATCAAATGAACGAAGCTCGTTTTGGTGACCCTTGCGACCCCGAAATTACGATGGGGCCGCTGGCCCGCACCGATCTCCGCGACGAACTGCATCAACAGGTACTCGATTCGGTAAAAAATGGTGCTGAAATTGTTTTAGGAGGCGAAATACCAAACCTGAAAGGTTCGTTTTATCCGCCTACTATTCTCGAAAATGTTAAACCCGGAATGCCAGCTTACGATGATGAATTGTTCGGCCCGGTAGCTTCGGTAATCAGGGTGAAAGATGAGGCAGAAGCGGTGAAGATTGCCAATGACACACCATTTGGATTGGGGGCAGCAGTTTTTACAAAAGATACAATTACCGGAAGCAGAATTGCTGAATTAGAGCTTGATGCAGGTTGTTGTTTTGTAAACGACTTTGTAAAATCGGATCCGCGATTGCCGTTTGGCGGAGTTAAATTAAGCGGATTTGGCCGCGAGCTTTCAAGCCATGGAATAAGGGAATTTGTGAATATAAAAACGGTGGTAGTGAAATGAATTTCAATCAATTAACCCCGAATTGCAAATTCGGGGCAGGAGGAATTGACAACTGGGACACGGACTTTCCAAAGTCCGTGATTTCAAAATCTTCGGCTTTCCAAAGCCGAAATCCTTATTTTCCTTTCCTGTACGGTTTCCACGTATAGATTTTGCGGCCGGCAAACTGCCCCAGGAAAAAGCTGCCCAGCAGAAACGGCGCAAGAATCCAGGTCAGTTCTAAATCGTAAAATTTTCGGATGAGAATAACCAGTGGCACTGATGTATGAATGGCAACAAACCACCAGAACGACAGTTTCCGAAAACCGCCGCGGATATATCCAAACGGAAGATTTATGATGAAAGTGGCCACGCAGGTATAAAACAGGCGCCATTCAAAAGTGAGCATATTGTCAAAAACAGGTTTCACTCGTTAGTTTTTTGATGTGATAATTTCAGCCAGAACATCCACCCAATCATTATTCGAATTCAGACTTTTAACAAGCTGAACCTTTTCCCCGCCGTTTTTTTCGAAAAGATTTTGGTATTCGATTCCTATTTCCACAATGGTTTCCAAACAGTCGGCAATAAAAGCGGGCGCTGCAACAAGAATCCGTTTTTTACCTTCTTTTGCCAGGCGAATAATTTCCTCATCAGAAAACGGATTCAGCCAGTTTTTGGTTAGCCGGCTTTGAAAAGCGACCGAATATGCCGATTTTGGAAAGCCCAACTCGCGGGCCAGCAACCGCGTGGTTTCGTAACAGGTGGCTTTGTAACAAAACTTGCCGTGTGCAGGCATTTCGGTTTCGCAATAGCAAGTGGCGGTTTTTATTTCGGGATGCACCCGGTCGGTTTGACTGAATGGCAGTCCGTGGTATGAAAAAATAATGTGGTCGTATTCAACAGGATTGTATTTGCTGATTTGCGCCGCAAATGCTTTGATAAAACCGGGGTTGTTGTAAAACTGGCTGACAGTAACTATTTCGGGGGTTACATTCCATTTTGCTGTTTCCGAATTTACAAGCTGAACGATAGTTCCGGTTGTGGAAGAGGCATACTGCGGAAACATCGGCAAAACAACAACTTTGTCGAACCGTTTTTCCTGAATGGTTAGTAAAGCTGTTTTCAGCGAAGGGTTCCGGTAGCGCATTCCCACAAAAACAGCGTAGTTTTCGCCCAGTTTTTCCTGAAGTTTATCGCGGGTTTCGTTTGAAATTACAAGCAAAGGCGAACCTTTTTCTGTCCATAGTTTCTTGTAAAGTTTTGTCGATTTTGGCGCGCGGAAAGGAACAATAATCAGGTTCACCAGTATTTTCTGCAAAAGCCACGGCAAATCAATCACACGACGGTCGTTCAGAAATTCAAAAAGATATTTTCTGACAGCCGGAACTGTCGGGGCATCCGGCGTGCCGACATTGGCCAGTATTATTGCAGTTTTTTTTGTCATTTTTAAGTCTGAAATCAGTTCAGTTCTTCGGCAATGGTTTGTGCCTGTTTAATGCGGTCGGCCATGCTGATTCCATCGCGGATATTTCCGGCTAAAACAAGTCCGGGGTATTTTTGTTGAATCAGGCTGATGGTTTCGAACCTTTTTCCCGAACTCAGTTCGTATTGCGGAATGGCGTATTTGTACCTGAAAATTTCAAACAAATCGGGTCTGAAAATGGGAACGCCCATCATTTGCCTGAATTCACGCGAAATAATATCCTCAATTTCCTCATCTTCCATTTCAAAAATATCAGGTCGTTTTGTTCCGCCCAGAAAAACGGATATTAAAGCGCCTTTTTTTGGTGCCCGTCCTGTAAAAAACGATGAGGTAAACAATGCGCCTAAAATATTTCTTTGTTCAATGGTAGGAACCAAACCACCGAATGCTTTCAAATTAATTCCTTTCCAATTTCGGTAGCCCACAATGGCCTGCACCACCGACGCGTACTTCAGCTCCTCAAACGGCGCTTTTTCTTCCACGGAAAGAAAAGGTAAAAGGGTGCCCAATTCGTATCCACCGGCTGTTGTAATCACTTTTTCAGTCTGAATCGTTCTGGTTTCACCACCAATTTCCGTATTGATTTCAAACCCGTTATCCGTTTTGCTGACCACTGTATTTTTTGCATTCAGCAAAATATTTTCGTTGCCCACTTTTTCAGTTAAAGCAGCAATCAGGTTTTTCAATCCGCCTTTTGCCGAAAAAACTTCGCGGGTGGTTTTTTGCAGTCGCGCATTGTTTTTCCGCTCTTTGGTTTTTTGCATCGACCCTTTGATAAAGCTGCCGTAATCTTGTTCCAACGCGTACAATTTTGGCAGCGCAAACCGCGGAACCAGGTAATTGGCATCGCCGGCATAAACACCTGAAATAAACGGGTCAACCGCGTAATTCAGAAAGCTGACACCCAGCCGGCGTTTTACAAAATCGGCCAGGTTTTCGTCGGGGTTTGTGCCTTTTTTGCGGAACGGTTCGCCCAAAATTCTGAATTTGTCGCCGAATGAAAAAAGCGGAGTAGTGACAGCCGAAAACAATCCCGACGGAATGGCGCGCCACTTTCCGTTTTTCCAGATAAGCCGGCGTTTTGCACTGGGGTCGGCTGGTTCAAGTGTACAAAGCCCTTCGAGATCTTCGAACAGTTCGGCTACTTCCGGGTTTCCCACAACTCCGGTATTGGGGCCTTTTTCGTAAACAAATTCATCGTCTTTTACCGTTTGGATAACACCCCCGGGTTTTGCCGATTTTTCGATAATCAGCACCTCTTTCCCTTGTTTTTTCAGGTAAAAAGCGAGTGTCAGCCCGGTCAGTCCGGCTCCGATGATTACAATTTTTTTACGATTTACACTGTTCATTTACAACGCTTTTGAAAATTTCTGCAAAGCATTTTTCAGGTTTGGGTCAAATGCTGCTGCAATATTACGAACAAAGAACTTTCCTTTTTCTGACACTTCCACACTTTCAGGTTCGATTTTTACAAGGCCATCGGCAACAAAATTTGAAAAAGCCGGTTGTTCAAACCCAACAGTATTTCTGATTTCTTCAGCCTGAGCGTCAAATTCTTCGGCAGCTTCGCTCCACGAAAGGTAATGGTTGCACATGATTTCGTTAATTACATGCCTGATAATTTTTTCGGTTTTACTAAGCGAATAACCTTTTTCGATAAAGAAATTTCCTTCTCTGATTTCTTCGACATACTGATTTGTGTCTTTTGCATTTTGCGCATAGGCACTTTCCATCTGGCTGATACCTGTAGCCCCGAAAGCATAAACCTGACCTGTGGTTTCGCGGGTGCAGTAACCCTGAAAATTGCGGTGCAGCGTGCGGTTATCCATAGCAATATATAAATCGTCGTTTGATTTTGCGTAGTGGTCTAACCCGATGGCTTTGTACCCGTTTTGGGTGAGGACTTCGTAAGCGGCTTCAAACATGTCCAGTTTTTCGGAAGGCTGCGGAAGCCCACGCACTTCCAGAATTTTCTGTGCTTTTTTTATCCACGGAATGTGTGCATACGAAAAAGTAACCAAACGGTCGGGCGAAATTCTGGCAGCTCGTTCCATGGTTTCAGTAAATGATTTTACATCCTGAAATGGTAATCCGTAAATAAAATCGAGGTTGATGCCAATGTTTTTGTGGCTGCGAATCATGGCAACAAGTTCTTCCACAGGGATTACCGATGCGTCGCGGTTTACGTTGTCCAATACTTTCTGGTTGAAATCCTGAATGCCAAGACTGATGCGGTTAAACCCGCTTTTTACCAACGAGTCGATGTACCCGGTATCGAGCATGGCAGGGTGACATTCCATGGCAATTTCGGGTTTCGGTATAAACTGAAAATTTTGGTGAATCACCGCCATAATTTCCTCCACCATTTCAACGGGCAGCGAGTTGGGAGTTCCGCCACCCCAGTGAATTTGCGATACTTTTCGTCGCGGGTCGAGATATTTTTTTACCATCACAATCTCCTTTTTCACCGCATCGACATACACACGCATCATTTGTTTGTTCCGGGTGAGGTGCGTGTTGCATCCGCAGTAATGACAGATTTTCGGGCAAAAAGGAATGTGGATATAAATCGAAATATTTTCGGGCGTTTCGTGGTTTGAGGTCTCAATCGCCTGAATATACTCGCGGTTTCCGAATTCGTTTACAAAAAAGTTGGCCGGCGGGTAGCTTGTGTAACGCGGCACCGGCACGTTGTATTTTTCTATCAAATGATGTTCTGGTTTCATGTTTTCAAAATTAAAAATGAGCATTTAAATAGTTCTTTGCGAACCTCTCTTGAACTCTGTGAATCTTTGTGAAATTACGGATTATTGGTTACACAGAGAATCACAGAGAATGCACAGAGTTGCTCAAAGTTGTTTTAAATATCATTGTTGTTTTATTTAATTACAGGTTCGTTTGTGAGGGAAGGAGGGGGGTGAGACCCTTATCTAACCTGAACACATTTTCTCACCCCTTCCCCGAAACATCGGAGCCCCTCAAGGCAGCTGCCCTTAAAATAAAAACCATACCGTATCTAAAAAAATCTATTGCATCGTTTTATCCGGGAACTCAGCCCCGGCTTCAATAATCGGGCATCGTTTTTCGGGGTTGTAAAAATCGGGTTTAAAAAGCGCCGGAATTAAAATTATCAGCAAAACTGCCAGCCCGATTTCGATAGCAAACAATCCGCGATAACCAATGGCATCGGCAATTTTTCCGCTCATTACAGCAATGATGAGGCTGCTGAGATGAGTAACCACAATTTGTATGGTAAAGTCGGTTCCTTCGCGGCCCTGGCGCACCACTTTCATACTCAGCGTATAAACAAATACCGACGACATGGCGTATGCGCTCCATAACAGCGCCACCGCGATGTACATCAGGTAAAGGTGATGGCCCGAGAAAGTAAGTGCAAAATAGAAAATAGCTACCAAGAGGTTGATTACCGGGAAAATCCAGATTGAACGGGTTACTGTTCTTTTTCTGATGAGAAACCCCACGGGCAGTGTCATCAGTACTCCGAAGGCAGTTCCGAAAATCCCTGAAATCATGCCAATTTGTTTGATGTTGTACCCTAAATCGACAAAATAGGGTTTGATCATGGTTAAGATTCCTATTAAACCCGAATAGAAAAGAAACAACAAAATAAGATGTCCGGCAATATTTTTCTGCCTGAAAAAGTGGATAAACTCCAGTGGAGAAATGTTTTTTCGCGATTTTTCAAGTTCGCGGGAAGTGTGGTTTTTAAACAGCATTACCGGAATCAGGGCAACCATTACAAACAATGCCAAGCAAAATAGCAGCGGTTTCCAACCCCAGTAATGATAAATCACTAACAAAACGCCGGTTCCCATCATGGTCCCGATAAAGCTTCCAGCCGACTGCATACTGTTTCCAATGCTGCGTTCTTTTTCGTTCAGCACAAGGATTGCAAATGCATCGGTGGCAATATCCTGCGTGGCTGAGGCAATAAACGCAATAATCATCAAAATTATAATAAGCAAAAAATCGGCTTCGAGACTGAAAAAACCCACGCTGGCAACAATCACCGCGTAAAATAGTTCAGATCCGATAATCCAATTGCGGTATTGCTTCGACGAATGACTTGTTTTGTCGATAACCGGCGCCCACAGAAACTTTAATATCCACGGAAGTTTAATAAGTTGCAGATAGCCGATCGATTCGAGTGAATAATTTTCCTGGCGCATGATCACCGGGATCACCGTAGAGAAAAAACTCATCGGTATCGACTGCGCCAGGTAAAGGCTCAGCAGCGTAAAATATTTGTTGATTTCTTTGCGGTTCATTTTCTATATTAAAACATTACTTTCACATTGGCGCCGAATAAAGCCGGTTTTCCAACCTGGGCATACGAGTTTCCAAGTGCATTGAAATAAAATGAATTATAATCGGCATTCAGGATATTTTTACCCCAGAATGAAAGGGTGACATTTTTTCTTTCGAACCCGGCCCTGAAATTCAGCAGCCCGTAATAATCCTGGTAAGCCACATTGTCTTCGTTCCAGTAGTGCTTCCCGAATCCGTTGTAGGTGAGTTGCAGCCTGATGTTGTCGAGCCAGTTTTTATCCACTTCAATCAGGTAATTGGCGCCGGTACTTACCGAAAAGCGCGGAACATACGGCAGGTAATTGCCGCTGTAATCAGTTTTTTTGTCTTTTACATATTCCACAAATTTTGCATCGTTGTAACCTCCGGCAAACCACATTTCAAGGTTTTTGACAGGCAGTGCCTTAATTTCTAATTCAATCCCCTTGCTTTCCGATTTTCCGGCGTTGGTGAGCATCGAGCCGGTTCCGCTGGGTACAGTCTGGTAAATCTGCTGGTTGGTCCAGTCGATATAAAAAACAGCGAGGTTGGCATAAACGCGCTGTTCGAGCCATTTTACCCTGATACCGGCTTCGTAGTTCCACGAGTGTTCGGGTTCGAAAGTACGGTCTTCATCGCGTTCGAAAGTGGCATTGAAACCGCCCGAATTGTACCCTTTTGCAATGGTGGCATACGGAGCCAGGTATTCGTTGATGCTGTATTTGAAAGCGATTTTAGGAAGTATTTCAAAATATTCCTGTTCACTCACGGCCGATTCCGCATTTTTCTGTACTCCATTCGGAAACTTGTCATAAACATAGTCGAGCGTGGCTTTTTCGTAATCGGCCCTAATTCCGGCGGTGACGGCTAAACCACCGAATTTCAGTGTTGATTCGTGAAACAAAGCCAGGCCGGTATTGGAATTGTCGTACCATTTTGTGTAATAATATTCTGAATACGGAAGTTTGTATTGTTTAATTCCATCCGGGCCATATTTTACAGTTACTTCTTTGTCGAGAAGCTGTTTAAACCCGAAAACGCCAAAAAGCCAGTCGTAGGTTTTGTTTTCGTCCGACTGGATATTGATTTCCTGGGCAAGCAGGTTGAGTTTCTGGTCCTGGGTAACAAAAAACAACGATTTCGGCGTAAAATCCTGGTCAATTTCCTGGCGGTCGTCAATATACTGATAACTGGTAACCGCCCGGATACGGAAGCCGGGGGCCGAATAGTTCAGGTTGATGCCTGACGAAAGCAGTTCACGGTTGTAAATGCTTTCTTCGTTATAATTTATGTCGCCTGCGGTGTTAGTGCTGTCGGTGTACAAAGCATACGGGTAGCCGCCCTGTTTGCTGTTTTCGTACTGAATATTGGCCGAAGCTTTGAACTTTTCCGAAGCCTCGTATTGTAATTTCATTCGGCCTGAGTAACTGTTCAGCTTATCCACTTTGCTATTATTGTAAACGTTGGTATAAAAACCGTCGTTGTGGGTTTGGTGCAAACTGGTAAGAAATGCAAATTTTTTCCCGATAGGCTGGTTGTGCGAAATGGCGGTGCGGATCTGGTTGTAATTTCCGTAATCTACCGAAACCAATGTATTTCTTTCCGGTTCGGGACTGTTGGTAATTACGTTTATCAGTCCGCCCATGGCATTGCGGCCATACAAAGTTCCCTGTGGGCCGCGCAGCACTTCTATGCGTTCAATATAGTAAAAATCGAAGTTAAAAGCCGACTTTTCAAAATACGGAATGTCATCGACATACAACCCGACAGACGGAGTGTTGATGCGGTTTCCCACACCACGGATATAAACTGGCGATGTAAGTTTCGACCCGTAATCTGGCATAAAAAAGTTGGGGATAAATGCCGAAACATCGGTCAGGTTCTCCACTTTGTTGTTTTCGATAAACCGAGCAGGAAGCAGGGTGGCCGCTGCCGGGACCTCAAAAATGTTACGGTTGTACTTGGGCGATTTAATGATGATTTCGTCGAGTTTGTAGTTTTTAACTGTGTCACCCTCAAAACTATCCTGTGCCCGTGAAAGGGTAATTAAACTAAACATTATAAAAAATGTAGCTGCTAATTTCTTCATCGTAAAAAAGATTAAATTGAAAATTGACAAAAATGCCATGATGCAGACAAATTTTGTCAACAACAGGTCAATCAGAGAAAACGGAAGAAATTAAACAGTGGGAGGAGGACGGGAGAAGAGATTAAAACCAAAGCCACCAGAGATGTAAGAAGTTAACTGTAACTCAGGCCACGAAATGCCCGGTTTTGAATGGAAAGTTTCGTAACGGTGACTTCGGATACCGTCGCAATTAAAATCGGAATAGTGGAATGCCTGAACATCATCCTTGTTGATGTATTTTTCGACAGGCCATTCTGTTTTACAGAATTTTTCGCCGGGTTCGAGTTCGCCCGAACCCGCCTTATTAACGCCAAAAAGCAGAAAATACGCATAAAACACCACGAATGCGACGTAGGGTAAATGCGTTGTGAATATTCCGAATGTAAACATCCTGCTTTTGTTTTCTTTTTGAATTTCAGGGTGCTAAAGTAGAAAAAAATACATTTGTGATTTCAGGCTGAAGGCTTGTAATAAGTTTTTTTCAACAATCCGTGGAAAAAACAATAGGAAAATTGATTTTTAAATCACTCCCCGAAATGATTCACGGTCGTTCATGTTCCATTTAAAATGGTTCATTTTTTTCAGCTATTTTTGGTTTCTTCAAATTAAAAGAACATCGTTATGAAGTACTTTCTCGATTTTTTCATCATTCTCAATTTTTTAGTAGTTATGGAATCGTGTATCAGTAAAAAACAAGCTGACCTGATTGTGACCAACGCCACAGTTTACGCCATTGACAGTACTTTTTCGAAAGTAGAAAGTTTTGCCGTGGTGGCAGGGAAAATAGCAGCCACAGGAACTTCGGAAGAAATTCTGAAACAATTTACATCCAAAAATATTATCGATGCCGCTGGTAAATTTGTTTACCCGGGGTTTAACGATGCACACTGCCACTTTAACGGGTACGCCAATAACCAGGCACAATATGCCAATTTACGCGGAACAGCCGGCCCCGAAGAGATTTATGAAAGACTGAAAAGACACCACGAAAAATTTGGTGGCGACTGGGTTTTAGGCCGGAGCTGGGATCAGAACGACTGGCCGGTAAAGGATTTTCCGGATAAAACAGAGCTCGACAAACTGTTTCCCGAAATCCCGGTTTACCTCGTTCGCGTTGATGGTCATGCAGGGTGGTGCAACTCAAAAGCGCTTGAAATTGCTGGAATTACTGCTGCCACAAAAGTACCGGGCGGCGAAGTGGTGCTGAAAAACGGCCAACCCACGGGCGTTTTTGTCGATAACGCGATGGGGCTTGTTTCGAAACTGGTTCTCGAAATCTCGGCAAAACAGCAACAGAAAGCGCTGTTGGAAGCACAGGCCAACTGTTTTGCTGCCGGACTCACTTCGGTTACCGACTGTGGCCTCGACAAAAACACCATTTTGCTGATGCAGGAAATGCAAAACCGCAGCGAATTGAAAATGCGGGTAAATG
Source organism: Draconibacterium orientale (assembly GCA_020726265.1). Classification (GTDB taxonomy): domain Bacteria; phylum Bacteroidota; class Bacteroidia; order Bacteroidales; family Prolixibacteraceae; genus Draconibacterium; species Draconibacterium orientale_A. The sequence continues at coordinate 1,174 of DYSZ01000079.1, read as the reverse complement.
CCATGCTCAACCCCACCGAAGAAAACTTTGAATTTTTTGTGAAAAACGGACCGCTTATTGGCGAAAAACTGGCGGTGAGAACTATAAAATTATATGCCGACGGGGCGCTGGGTTCGCGTGGAGCGCTGCTTTTGGATGATTATTCCGACAATCCCGGCAACAGCGGTTTACAAATAGAAACACTGGAATACTACGATAAAATTTGCCAGCTCGCCATTGAAAACAATTTTACAATGGCCACCCACGCCATTGGCGACAGCGCCAACCGGCTGATGCTGAATACGTACGGCAAATTTCTGAAAGGGAAGAATGACCGCCGCTGGCGGATTGAACATGCACAAATTGTAAATCAGGCCGATTTTGCAAAGTTTGCTGAATTTTCAATAATTCCTTCTATTCAGACAACACACTGTACATCAGACATGTATTGGGCCACCGACAGGGTGGGAGCGGAGCGTGTAAAAGGTGCTTACGCTTACCAGAAATTGCTCGGTCAAAATGGCTGGTTACCTAACGGTACCGATTTTCCGGTGGAAAACATCGAACCGCTATTTACCTTTTTTGCTGCTGTTTTTCGCACCGACCACAAAGGTTTTCCCGAAGGTGGCTGGCAGATTGAAAATGCCCTCACCCGCGAACAAACACTGCGCTCAATGACCATTTGGGCAGCAAAAGCATCGTTCGAAGAAAACGAAAAAGGCAGTCTTGAACCCGGCAAATATGCCGATTTTGTAATTCTTGATACCGATTTGCTGACTGCAACTCCACAACAGGTTTTGGGTGCAAAAATTGAAAGCACGTGGATTGGCGGGGGAAAAGTTTTCGATACTAATGAATAATCTTGTTCGATGGCATCGAAAAGATTTAAAGTTTTTTCACCTTCAGAATTTTTATAACAGACCAGAAAATTGCATTTTACAGCCTCAAATAGCATTGTAACTATCAAAATAAAAAACAGATGAAAACAAGAAAATTGTTCCTACTCAGCGTTCTCTTGCTTAAGATTGTCGTATTCTCTTCTCGATATGGTTATGGTCTCTTCGATGCTCCGAAGGAATAATTTTAATTAATAGAGTGATTTGTTTTAATCAAAAAAACATACACAGTTTATTGTTAATCTCGCTGCTGAGTTGTACCCTGTTTTAACAATTCAGTTCTAACTTATTTTAAAACA
>DYSZ01000078.1 GCA_020726265.1 Draconibacterium orientale | reverse complement strand
TTGTTCGTCGGGTGTTACTTCGCGCATCGCAAGTACCTCAGGCTGACGGAACAAGGCGTTGTCGTCGAAATTCATTTTACCGTCGATGGCCAGAACTCTTTTGTCAGGAGTTAAAACCAGCGGGTTGATTTCGGCAAGCGAAGCATCGGTTTCGATATACAATTTGTACAATTTGGCAAGAATTGATGCTGCCTGGCGAATCTGAGCCGGGTCGTTCATCAGTTGCAGCGCAATTTTACGTGCCTGCCAGTCCATTAAACCCATGGTTGGGTCGATGCTCATTTTGATGATTTTTTCTGGATTCGTTTTGGCCACTTCTTCAATTTCAACGCCACCTTCGGCACTTGCCATCAGTGTTACCGATTTCGAGTTACGGTCGTTAATCAAACCAACGTAAAACTCTTTTTCAATGTCAACGGCTTCGGCTACCAGTACTTTTTCAACTGTGAGCCCTTTGATGTCCATTCCCAGAATCTGGCCGGCTTTTTCAATGGCTTCCTCTTTTGTGCGGGCAAGTTTAACACCGCCGGCTTTTCCACGGCCGCCAACATGAACCTGTGCTTTTACCACGCGCAGTTTGCCGTCGTCCGGTACTTTTTCCTTCACTTCTTCAACCGACTGGCAAACAACGCCATCCGGCACAGGAATCCCGTACTTCCTGAATAAATTTCGGGCTTGATATTCGTGTATCTTCATTGTATTAATAAAATATGTTGTTTTGGTTTTTTCATGATATTACATCAACATTATCCGGTAAACAAATCGATTGCGTACTGGTTCACTGTTGCTGTTATTGTTTTAAAAACGAAAGTCAAAAGTAAAATTATTAAAACATATAGAGTTGTCAATATGTTCTTTTTTTTATGATATTTCGCACCCTTAAAGGAACTAAATTTAATTTCTTATTATCGAACAGTAGTTTAAAATAGCGATACACTCCAGTTTTTATTTTTCAATTAGATTTGCATCTCAATTCAAAGAAAAATGAAAGAAATAATTCGTAGGGTGATTGAACAGGAAGCACAGGCTGTATTAAACATCCCGGTGGATGAAAGTTTTGAAAAAGCCATCGAACTGATTTTTGAACGCGTTCACCAGAAAAAGGGAAAGCTGGTGGCGAGTGGAATGGGCAAAGCCGGACAAATTGCAGCCAATATTGCAACAACTTTCAGCTCAACCGGAACGCCTGCAGTTTTTTTACACCCCAGCGATTCACAACACGGCGATTTGGGCGTGGTTCAGCAAAACGATGTATTGCTTTTTATCTCAAACTCGGGGAAGACCCGCGAAATTATTGAGCTTGTTGAATTGGCAAACCGTTTGCATCCCGGGTTGCCGCTTATTCTGATTTCGAGTAATCCTGATTGCGAAATGGCTAAAAAGGCCGACGCATTTATCTACACCGGAAACCCGAAAGAGGTTTGTCCGTTGGGTCTAACCCCAACAACTTCAACTACAATTATGACTGTAATTGGCGATGCGCTTGTGGTTTCGATGATGAACCGGATTGGTTTTTCTGCTGAAGATTATGCCAAACGCCATCACGGTGGGTATCTGGGGGATAAATCGCGTGAAAAAGCGAAAGCCTCTCCCCAGCCCTCTCCTGAGGAGAGGGAGTAAGATAAATGGAACATTTAATTGCTGAATTAGAACAAATTATATTATTTAATCAGGAAATTTAAGTCCCCTCTTTTGGAGGGGATTTAGGGGAGGTTTAAAATGAGAATCACAAAAGAAAATACAGCCGGTTTGATTATTGATATCCAGGAACGACTTGTGCCTGCTATGTTCGAAAAGGAAACGTTGATTAAAAATTGTTCCATCCTGATTGAAGGTTTGAATGCGCTGAATATTCCAAAGGTGGTAACCCAGCAATATACCAAAGGGCTGGGCGAAACTGCTGAAGAAATAAAAGCAGTAATTTCTGATTTTTCCTTCATCGAAAAACGCGATTTCAGTTGTTGCGATGAACCGGCTGTGATGGAAGAACTGAAAAGCCTTAATACAAAAAACATAATTATCTGCGGAATTGAATCGCATGTTTGTGTGCTGCAAACAGCTGTCGATTTGAAAGCCGCCGGTTACAATCCGGTGGTGGTGATGGATTGTGTGTCGTCGCGTGTGCCACAAAACATTGAGCTGGCAAAAGAACGTTTTAGGTACGAGGGAATTCTGATGACTTCATACGAATCGATATTGTTCGAACTCACCCGCTCGTCGGCAGCGCCGGAGTTTAAAGCCATTTCGAAGCTGGTAAAATAGCAGTTCGCTATATTATTTAAAATGACTATTGGCTTTTACGCCCAAAATAAACTAAATTATCTGATTTACAAATACTTAGTTATAATCATTCAAGACTTTATAAATAAGGCACTTAACTTAAAACTAGGCGCAATTCCAGATAGTCATTTTATTTAATACAAAAAGCCAAAAAGCCAGATGGGAACTTTGTGGTTTGCACCGGTTTCAATATCATCGGCGGCAATCAGGAAATCTTCAAGATGATTTACTTGTGCTGCACTTTTTGTTTTTCCGCCGACCTCAATTACAGTTTCGTTTACCATAAAATCGCCAGCCTGTGGATAAGTTACTTCAGCGCCTGAATTGATGAGCTGGTTCAAAACAAATGTCTCTCGAAGGTTCCCAACTTCAGGATTTCCGGTTAATGCAAAAGCCAGGTTGGGGTTTTCGAGATACAGTTTTTCAGGTTTCTGAAGAGTTGAGATTCCTTTTCCGGCAACAACAAGGCTGTTAACCAATTTTGCATCGTTTAAAAGTGTGATGTACTGGTAAACGCTGTCGCGGCTTAATTCAAGTTTCCGGGCTATTGAGGCAATGTTTGGTTTAAATGGCACCGATTCAGCAATAACTCCGAGCAATTTTTTGATTTTTGACGCTGTGCCGGAATTGTACCCGGCAATGTATGCCAAATCGGTATCTACTATCGTATTTACAATTTGTTCCAGTTTGATAAAATAGCCCGTTTCATCTTCCTTAAAAAAAGGCAGGTAGCCAAATTTCAGGTATTTTCTGAACTCAGGCAGCGGGCGGAAATTTTCTGTGATTGAATAACTTAGGTCTGAGTGGTGGTTTTTAATTTCTTCGGGAGAAATGGGGTTGAAAAGTTTTCCTGTGGTAAAAAATATATATTCGCGAAACGAAAGCCCACCAAGTGGGTAAGTGATAACTCTTCTGCTTAAATCGGCTTCCCCACGGTAAATATCTAGTGCCGATGACGCCGAAAAAACAATTTTCATTCCGGGCAGACCATCGTAAATATTTTTCAATTCCGACGACCATTTTGGATATTTATGTACTTCGTCGATAAATAAGAATTTTCCCCCTTGTTTGAACCAATTATTGGCTGTTTCGAGCAAAGAATGCGTGTAAAACCAGGGATGGTCGGCAGTTACATACAACGCATCTTTCCTGATGTTTTCATCAAATTTCAGGTGTTGCAACATTAAAGTTGTCTTTCCTGCTCCCCTTGGGCCTTTTATTCCAATCATCCGCTGGTTCCAATTGATGCGATCGTGCAGGTAACGCCGAAAATCATTGGTCACGGTTCTTAAAATATTGTTTTGAAATTCTAATAAAAATTCCATTATTGTCGATTTGATTCGACAAATATAAAATATAAATGTCGAATATAATCGACATAAATTAGTTTATTTTGTCGATTGCATTTTGCAATAGCTCAAATTGTGAGGAAAACTAATTGCGTAAGCCGAAAAGGGACTTCTAAAAAATTAAATTTGAAGCCCGGCATCAGAAAGATGAAGCAACCTGGTTTTGTTTTCGTAATAAATGCTGAAATTTAGCTGTCTGAAAATTTATCGTTTCATGTACAGCAATCTCACTATCTTCTATTTTACCGGCACTGGCAACGCGCTGGCAGCAGCCAACTGGATTGCCGACGAAGCCGAAACCCGGGGCGTTAAAACTTCGGTTATTCAAATTACGCCTTCGCTTAAAGCTATTGGTTTTCCTGGTGGCACCGATTCGTTGGTTGGGTTTTGTTACCCGACGCATGGTTTTAACGCACCGCCCGTGGTTATCAATTTTTTATTCAGGTTCCCCAAAGGAAATAACCCTGTTTTTTTGCTGAATACCCGCGCCGGCATGAAACTCTCGAAACTTTTTACTCCGGGCATGAGTGGGCTTGCACAACTTTTTCCGGCCTTGATTTTAGGCATAAAAGGATATAAAATTGCAGGCCTTCAACCCATGGATTTGCCTTCAAACTGGATTTCAATTCATCCCGGATTGCGGCAAAAAGTAGTTGATTCAATTTTTCAGCGATGTGAGAAAATATCCAAACGATTTTCAGCGAAAATTCTGGATGGAAAAAATGTGTTTAATGGATTGCTTTCGCTGCCCGTCGATTTGCTGATCAGCCCGATTTCGGTAGCCTATATTTTATTGGGCAGGTTTGCATTAGCCAAAACTTTTATTGCGGATAGCCGCTGTAACAACTGTTTGCTTTGCGAAAAAGAGTGCCCGGTGAAAGCTATCGTAATCAAAAACAAACGCCCGTTCTGGACCCGCAAATGCGAAAGCTGCATGCACTGCATGAACCGCTGTCCGCAACGCGCCATTCAAACGCCGCACCTTTTTGTGGCAGTCGTGTGGTGGCTGGTATTTCTTGTACTTCCGCTTTTTATTTTGAAGGAATTATTTCGGTTAACACCCGAATCGGCGCAGTATTACAACCTGATTTTTGTTGGTGTTATGATTGTTACCGGGTTTCCTGTCATCTTTCTCAGTTACCGGATTTTGCACTTCTTCTTGAAGTTCAGGTTTTTCAGTGCAATAACGAGTTACACATCGCTGACACGGTTTAAATTCTGGCGAAGGTATTTTGCCCCGAAAATGTATCTCAGGAATAAACGTGCTTAATTGCGAATTTTAAAAAGTATTTTTTTGAAGAAATCGAAATTTGTCGATTATAATCGCTAAATATATCAAAATATGTCGATTACGTTCGCCAAAATCTGGTTTTTGATTTCCACGAAACAAATTTAGCAGCGTTTTTCATCGAATTTGAAATACAGGGCAGTTTGATTATTTCCCCTCAAAATGGTTATTTTCGCCGCAAAACAAAGTGAATGATTGAGATTTGTGCTATTGCATCGGGGAGTAACGGAAATTGCTACTACATTGGAAACCAAAATGAAGCTGTATTGATTGATGCCGGAATTTCGTTTAAACAAATCGTGCAGCGGATGGGCGAACGCAATCTGAACCCAGCAAAAATAAAGGCGCTGTTTATTACACACGAACACAGTGACCACATTAGCGGGGCGCGGGTTTTGGGCAAACGGCTCCGGGTTCCGGTTTATCTTACTGCAAAAACGTGGTACGGCGCTTATAAAAAACAGCGGCCCGATTTTCCATCGTTTTTTCAACCAGGCGATGTCGTTGAGGCAGGCGGCTTTTCGGTACACTCGTTTCTGAAAAACCACGATGCCTCAGAACCCTGTTCTTTCCGGGTTCAGCATGGCGAAAAAAGCGTGGGTGTTTTTACCGACATCGGCGAACCCTGCGAAAATGTAAAAAGTCAAGTGGGGCAATGTCACGCTTTATTTCTCGAAACCAATTATGATGAAAGAATGCTTTGGGAAGGAAGTTACCCGTATTTTTTGAAGAAACGGGTGGCTTCGTCAGTGGGCCATCTTTCGAATGCACAGGCGTTAGAATTACTTCAAAATCATGCGGGCGACACACTGAAATGTGTTTTGCTGAGTCATATTTCCAAAGAAAATAATACTCCTGCAACAGCGCTTTCTGCAATGAAACCGCTTTCGCAGGAGTATCAGATTGAGCTTACTTCAAGGTTTGAAGCAAGTCAGGTATTTCAACTTTAATAAGATTTTTGTTACCTCCGTTTTCCGCGGGCTTGTTTTTTCCGTTTGCTTTTTGCTTTGGTGATAATGCGCAACACGATAAAAGCAATCAGCAGCACTACAACAATGATAATCATCGCAGTCATTCCGCTGAAAAGGCTGTCGCCTTTGGCGCGGCTCCACATTTCGAGCACTTCGTCGTTTTTGTCGAGGTAATCGTTAATCACAGCGCAACGGGCAACCACGCTGCTGTCGGGGTATTGAATCGGATTGATTTTTAAACTGTCGTGACCCGGTCCAAAAAAGTAGCTGGCATTTACAGTTTCAGAGAGCGTTGAATCAATCAGTGTTTCCAATATTTCGGGAGTGGCTACGGCGCTTGAATAGCCGCTTACATCCATATTGCGGAGTGCAATTTCGGGCTGGCACAGGTAATTCATAAAATAGCTGGCGGCTTTTGTGTTTTTGGCATATTTGGGTATCACCCAGCAGTCGAACCAAACATTACTTCCTTCCTGCGGAACCACGTAATCGAGCGAAACGCCCACTTCGGCAGCTTCTTCAATCGCCCAAACAGCATCGCCATTCCAGGCATAACAAAACCAGATTTCGCCTTTGGTCATCATCTCTTTGCCAAAATCGGCTTCCCATCCTGCGAGGTTGGGTTTCAGTGCTTTTAACTGTTTTTCAACCATCGAAAAATCATCAGCAGTGTGGTCGTTGGTCACGCTGTACACCGAGCGTTTTCCGGCAGCAATTTGGTTGTGGTAACCGTAAACGGCAGCCATGTTGTATGCATCCCAGTAGCTGTCTTTCATCAGCATTTTGCCTTTGTTTTTCGGATCCCACATGCAACCCCACGAACTGGCTTCTTCAGCCGAAATATGTTTTGTGTTGTACAGAATTCCCGAAGTTCCCCACATGTAAGGCACAGCATAATCGGCTGCATTCATGCCTTTTGCACTGAAATCGTTGAGCCTGTCCATTATAAAAGGCGAAAGGTTATTCAGGTAATCGGGTGTTGTTCCAAAATTGCGGCTTATGGGCAGCAGCATGTTTTGGTGAATCATCCGTTGCATAATCGATTGGGTAGGGCAGGCAAGGTCGAAATCTTCCTGGCCAAGTGTAATTTTTGTGTACATCACCTCGGTCATGTCAAAAATCTGGTAAACTATTTTGATGTCTTCACCGGTTTGTTCTTTGTACCACTGTGGAAATTCGTTCAGCAATTCCTCGTCGATATAATCGGCCCAGTTATAAATTTTAAGTACTTTCTGACGGTCATCGTCAGCAGCAAAACTTGTTGATGGCAAAAGGTTTACCGATAAAAACAGGGCAAGCAGCATTGAAGTCTGCAACAGGTTTCTCAGGTTAAGTTTCTTCATTTTACAATCTTTTTTTAGCGGTGCGCTGGTTTATTACCAACAGCAACACCAGCACGGTGATAAATATGATGGCTGACAGCGGACGCAATTCGGGTGTTAATCCACCTTTGCGTGCGTCGGCATAAATATAAGTCGAAAGTGTTTCCAATCCTTCATTCCCGATGGTAAAAAGAGTAACAACAAAATCGTCGATTGAAAGCGTGAAAGCAAGAATAAAACCACTAATCATTCCGGGTTTTAGTTCAGGCAAAAGGATTTTTCGTAAGGCATAAAAAGGAGTGGCCCCCAAATCGAGCGCGGCTTCGTACAGGTTTTCGTTCATCCGTTGCAAACGCGGATACACGCTTAAAACGACGTAAGGCGTGCAAAATGTGATGTGTGCAAGGATTACCGTAGTGTAACCCTGCGTAATTCCGAGGCTTACAAACAACAGGAAAAGTGAAATTGCAGTAATGATATCGGGGTTTAAAATCGGAATGTTATTTACCAACTGAACGGCGCTCCGTGTGCGGGTTTTCAGGTTGTAAATTCCGATGGCGGCCACGGTTCCCAGAATCATTGAAACAAAAGCGGCAATCAGCCCGATAATGAGCGTGTTCCACAAAGCGCTTGTAAGTGAGTGGTGCACGCCCCCCTGAAAAAGTGATGTATAAAGTTTAAACGAAAAACCTGTCCAGTTGCCCAGAACTTTTGCTTCGGTAAACGAAAAAACAATAATTATCAGAATGGGCGAATACAACATAATGAGCAACAATGCGATGTAAATTTTGGGAAGCTGCTTTCTCATATCAGTCCTCCTTCTCCGGCAGCGCTTGCACTTCCTTTAGTGTTTAACAGCGATGTTAACCCAATGAGCAGCAACATAATGAGTGACAAAGCTGCACCGTAATTCCACATGCCATTGTAAATATTTTCCTGTAGGGTTGTACCAAAAAGTTTGATGTTATTGATAGTGAGCAATTCGGCAATGGCAAAAGTTGAAATCACAGGCATAAAAACCATCATAATTCCGCTCGAAATACCGGGAATTGAAAGTGGCAAAACTGTTTTGAAAAAAACCTGCCGCGGGTTGGCTCCCAAATCCTGCGCAGCTTCAATTAAACTGTAGTCGGTTTTTTGCAAAATATTGTAAATCGGGTAAATCATGAATGGCAGAAAGTTGTACACCATTCCAAAATAGAGCGAACCTTGTCCGAGCGGAATTTTCAGAAAATCGAAAAGCGCCACGGTTGCCAAAGTTCGTATCAGAAAATTAACCCACATGGGCAAAATAAAAAGCAGTACAAGCATTTTAGCACGTTTTATCTCCATGCGGCTGAGGATATACGCCGCCGGGTAACCCAGTAAAAGGCAAATAAAAGTGGTTATTATAGCCACGCCTACCGAAAACACAAAAGTGTGCATCGCTTCGGGTTGCTGCCAGAATTTGCTAAAATTATCGAGGGTAAATCCGCCTGAATGATTGGTGAAAGCGTAGTAAAAAATGAGTACCAGCGGGGTAACTACAAAAAAAACCAGAAACAAAATATAGGGAATCGACCAGTTTCTCCTTTTTCCGGCAAACGATAAAAATTGCTTTTTCACCCCTGAATTTATTTATGGTTTTACAATTCTGATGGCTTCGGGTAGAATTGTAATCCCCACGCGGTCGCCGTCATCCCACACATCGTTGGTGTCAACAAAAATATTTTCATCTTCGTCGGTCAGTACGGTGAGGTGGTAATGGTTGCCTTTGTACAGAATAAAACTTACATCGCCGCTCAGCATCCCGTCTTCTTCGTTGTCCTGCAAAATCACACCGTTGAAATCAATCTCAACGTTTACTTCCGAACCTGCTGCAAAGTCTGTATTTTCAGTACATTCAAAAGAAGCACCCAGGAAACGTACGTGGGTTTTATCCACCATTGTACCTTCGAAAGTATTGTACAACCGCTCTTTTTTCATTACATGAATATCGAACGGTTTTAAGCGCAAACCCACAGTCTCGCCCACATTAAACTGATGATAATCCTGGATGATAAATTCGAAACCTTCGGGAGTGTTTATCATCATTTCGTAATGTACTCCCTTAAAGATGGAAGAAGTTACCTGTCCTGTAAAATGGGCAGCATCTGAATGCTCAAAAATATAGATGTCTTCGGGTCTGATAACCACATCCACCGGTTCGTTCACTGCAAAACCCTCGTCAACGCACTCAAAACGGTGACCGGCAAACTCAACCAGTGAGTCCTGAATCATTACCCCGTTCAGGATGTTGCTTTCGCCAATAAAATCGGCGACAAAAGCATTTTTTGGTTCGTTGTAGATTTCGGTGGGTGTACCAATTTGCTGAATCCGGCCTTCACTCATCACCACTATCGTATCGCTTAGCGTCAATGCTTCTTCCTGGTCGTGTGTAACATAAACAAATGTAATTCCCAGCGATTTGTGCATCGCTTTTATTTCCATTTGCATGTCCTTGCGCATTTTAAGGTCGAGTGCTGCAAGTGGCTCGTCGAGCAGTAAAACTTCGGGTTCGTTAACAATGGCGCGGGCAATGGCAACACGCTGTTGCTGTCCGCCAGAAAGCGAATCCACATCGCGCTCTTCGTAATCAGTCATTCCAACCATCTTCAATACTTTCATTACTTTCTCCTCAATCACTTCCTTCGGAAGTTTTTTCAGGTTGAGGCCAAAAGCAATGTTGTTAAAAACGTTAAGGTGCGGGAAAAGCGCATATTTCTGAAACACTGTATTTACCGTACGGCGGTGCGGCGGAACTTCTGTCATATCGTTACCAGAGATAACGATTTTACCTTCGTCGGTTTTTAAAAAGCCGGCAATTATGCGAAGCAGCGTTGTTTTCCCGCAACCCGAAGGCCCCAGAAAAGTTACAAACTCGCCTTTTTTTACCGTCAAATCAACATTGTCGAGTATCAGTTTGTCGCCAAACGATTTCGATACTTTCCCGATGGTGATGATATTTTCAGCTTTTCGCATTATAATGTATTGACCTCTATTGAATTGTAAAAAGCATTCTTCATTGCAAATATAGTAATCAAATAAAACGCGAGACTTTTTTGAACTCCCGAAAAACACTCAGTTTTATCTGTATTCGTTCCAGGCTTTTATCGGTAAATCCCCGATTTCGTATTTACAAATGGCGTAAATAAAAGCACTGGCCACCCGCGAGTTGGTAATCAGCGGAATATTGTAGTCGATGGCGCTGCGGCGAATCTGGTATCCGTTATGTAACTCACGGTTGGTGAGGTTTTTCGGAATGTTGATAACCAAATCGATTTTCTTCTCTTTTAAGTACTGAATTGTATTTGGTTTCCGGTCTTCTTCATCGGGCCAGAAAAGCAGTGTGTTTTCAATACCATTATCGAGGAAAAACCTGTGTGTGCCTTCGGTGGCAAAAATGTTGTAACCGCGGTCGCGTAACATGCGGGCGCTGTTCAGTAACTCGATTTTTCCGCGCGACGGACCCGACGAAATCAGTACATTTTTCAGCGGCAAACGGTAGCCCACCGAAAGCATCGATTTCAGAATGGCTTCGTAGAAATTCTCGCCGATACAGGCTACTTCGCCTGTCGATGCCATATCAACACCCAAAACAGGGTCGGCATTCAGCAAACGTGCAAACGAGAATTGCGGCGCTTTAACACCAACATAATCGAGTTCGAAAATCGATTTATCGGGATTCGGAACTTCGATTCCCAGCATCACTTTGGTGGCAATTTCGATGAGGTTCAGTTTCATCACTTTCGACACAAACGGGAAACTACGCGATGCACGCAGGTTGCATTCAATTACTTTGATGTCGTTATCTTTTGCAAGAAACTGAATATTGAAAGGCCCTGTAATTTCAAGTCCTTTGGCCAATTGACGGGCAATTTTCTTTACCCGCCGGATGGTTTCGATATATAACTTTTGCGGCGGAAAAACGATTGTGGCATCACCCGAGTGTACTCCTGCAAATTCAACGTGTTCAGAAATTGCGTAAGCTATCATTTCGCCCTTATTAGCCACAGCATCAATTTCAATTTCCTTGGCTTCCTCAATAAATTCGCTCACAACCACCGGGTGTTCTTTCGAAACATCGGCGGCCATTTGCAGAAAATGTTCAAGCTGGTCGGGGTTCGAAACTACGTTCATGGCCGCGCCCGACAAAACATACGACGGGCGGATAAGCAGCGGAAATCCCACTTTTTCAGCAAAAACTTTAATATCATCAATCGATGTAAGTTTTGCCCATCGCGGCTGGTCGATTTTCAAAGTATCCAAAAGCGACGAGAATTTATCGCGGTCTTCGGCATTGTCAATTTTTATTGGCGAAGTACCCAAAACGGGTGCATTCATCCGGTGCAGTTTCATGGCCAGGTTATTCGGAATCTGTCCGCCCATCGAAACCACAACGCCGTGCGGATTTTCGAGGTCGATGATGTCCATCACCCGTTCAAAAGTCAGTTCATCGAAATACAGCCTGTCGCAGGTATCGTAGTCGGTACTCACGGTTTCGGGGTTGTAGTTTATCATGATTGAACGGTAACTTTCTTTGTGGATGGTGTTTACCGCGTTTACGCTACACCAGTCAAATTCAACCGAACTTCCGATTCTGTAAGCGCCCGAACCAAGCACAATCACCGATTTGTCGTCGTTGGTAAAGTCGATGTCGTGTTCAGTGCCGTGATAAGTGAGGTACAGGTAATTGGTTTGTGCCGGATATTCGCCGGCCAGTGTATCGATTTGTTTTACCGAAGGCAGAATTCCCTTGGCTTTCCGGTGATTACGCACACGAATCAGGTCGTCGTTAATATTTTTATTGGTGCTTTTCAACACCAAACGGGCTAACTGAAAATCGGAAAAACCAGCCTGCTTCGATACTTTTAAAAGGTTAACTGGCAGCGCCTCCAGCGAGTTAATTGTTTCGAGTTCATTTCTCAACTCGAAAATATTTTTCAACTTCTGCAAAAACCAGCGGTCGATTTTTGTTTTGTTGTAAATCTCATCAACCGTATAATTATTATTGAATGCTTCGGCAATTGCAAAAATGCGGCGGTCGGTGGGGTTCGACAGTTCTTCGTCAATCGCTTCAATACTGATTTCTTCTTTGTTGGCAACAAAACCGTGCATTCCAATCCCTACCATGCGGATGCCTTTTTGAATGGCTTCTTCGAAACTGCGGCCAATGGCCATAATTTCGCCCACACTTTTCATCGAGCTTCCCAGGTTTTTCGATACACCCACAAATTTGCTCAAATCCCAACGTGGGATTTTTACCACGCAGTAGTCAAGGGCAGGTTCAAAGGCAGCAGTGGTTACTTTTGTCACTGAGTTTTTTAACTCGTGAAGTCCGTAACCCAGTCCCAGTTTAGCAGCCACAAACGCCAGCGGGTAGCCGGTTGCTTTCGATGCCAGTGCCGACGATCGCGACAAACGGGCGTTTACCTCAATTACACGATAATCTTCAGAGTGCGGGTCGAGTGCAAATTGTACGTTACATTCGCCAACCACACCCACGCGACGAATAATTTTTATTGAGATGGCGCGGAGTTTATGATATTCTGAATTCGACAGCGTTTGCGATGGTGCAACCACGATACTTTCGCCGGTGTGAATTCCCAGCGGGTCGAAGTTTTCCATGTTACAAACCGTGATGCAGTTGTCGTATTTGTCGCGCACCACTTCGTATTCCACTTCTTTCCAGCCTTTTATTGATTCTTCAACCAAAATCTGAGGTGAATAAGAAAAAGCTTTTTGTGCAAGCACTTCGAGTTCTTCATCGTTTTCGCAGAAACCTGACCCCAGTCCGCCCAGCGTGTAAGCCGCGCGGATAATGATGGGGAACCCAACTTTTCGGGCTGCAGCACGCGCTTCTTCCATATTTACAGCGGCAATGCTGCGCGGTGTTTTTACATCGATTTCGGCCAGCATATTGGCGAAAATCTCGCGGTCTTCGGTGTCAATAATCGACTGAACCGGTGTTCCCACCACTTTGATATTGTATTTTTCGAGCACGCCGCTTCTGAAAAGCGCCACTCCGCAGTTTAACGCGGTTTGTCCGCCAAAAGCGAGCAGAATTCCCTGTGGTTTTTCCTTTTTGATTACTTCTTCAACAAAGAAAGGTGTAACCGGCAAAAAATAAATTTTGTCGGCAATATCTTCCGAAGTCTGAATGGTTGCAATATTCGGATTGATAAGAATCGTTTCAACACCCTCTTCTTTCAACGCTTTCAGCGCTTGTGAACCGGAATAGTCGAACTCGCCGGCTTCGCCGATTTTCAATGCCCCCGAACCGAGGATAATTGCTTTTTTGATGTCAGTCTGTATCATGTTATTGTAAAAAGCCCCTCCTAACCTCCCCGGAGGGGAGGGATTCTCCTCCTCCAACGGGGGAGGTCGGGAGGGGGCGGTTATATACTATTCATAAAATCATCGAACAAAAACTCGGTATCGGTTGGCCCGCTTGATGCTTCGGGGTGAAACTGCGTTGAAAAGAATGGTAAGGTTTTGTGCCTGATTCCTTCGTTTGTATTGTCGTTTACGTTGGTAAACAGCGGTTCCCAGTCGTCGGGAAGCGTTTCGGTAGCCACAGCAAAACCGTGGTTTTGCGAGGTAATGTAGCAGCGGTTGGTTCCGGTAAGCAGAACCGGCTGGTTGTGGCTCCGGTGGCCGTATTTCAGTTTGTAGGTTTCGGCACCGGCAGCGAGTGCCAGCAACTGGTTGCCCAGGCAAATTCCCATAATTGGTTTTTCCTCGTCGATGGCCGATTTTATATATTTTACTGTGGCGTCGCACATGGCAGGGTCGCCGGGGCCGTTGGAAATAAACAGGCCATCATATTCTTCTCCGGTAAAATCGTAATCCCACGGAACCCGGATTACAGTGGCGTCACGCTCCAACAGGCAGCGGATGATGTTGTTTTTTACGCCGCAATCCACCAAAACCACTTTGTGTTTTCCGTTTCCATACACTTCCTTTTCCTTACAACTGGCAACAGCCACAAGGTTTTCCTTGTTAGGGTCGTAAAAATCAATGGGTTGGTCGTCAAACTCAATTTTGCCAAGCATGGAACCTTTCTCACGTAAAATTTTTGTTAAGGCTCGCGTATCGATTCCGAAAATGCCCGGAACATCCCATTCTTGTAACCAGTCGGCTAAGCTTTTTTCTGCATTCCAGTGGCTGAATTCGAACGAGTAATCCGAGATAATCAGCGCGGTAATGTGCAGTTTGTTTGATTCGTAATGTGCATGAACCCCGTTTTCCATCCGGTTCACCGGCACTCCGTAATTGCCAATCATCGGGTAGGTGGAAACCAGGATTTGCCCTGTATATGACGGGTCGGTCAAACTCTCCGGATAGCCTGTCATACCTGTGTAAAACACCACTTCTCCGGCCACTGACTTTTCGCTTCCGAACGATTTTCCTGTGAAAACGGTTCCGTCTTCGAGTGTCAGTTTTGCTTGTTTTAATTGCAGCATAATCAGTAAAGTATTAAAAAAAATGCGTTTGACTTATAAAAGTTTCAAACGCATTCCCTTTCATTTATTTTGTTTATCAATTTTGTTCTCTTTTTCATCTGAAATAAGATTGATGCTTAAAAATCAATCGACGGTGCAAAAATAGAAATAAATCTGAAAAGTGCGTGGTGTAAAAATATGAATTGTATAAAATTACAGAGTGGATGAATAAAAATACAAATCATGCGAATTAAGAAAATCTGAAAGTTAATT
Organism: Draconibacterium orientale; assembly: GCA_020726265.1. Classification (GTDB taxonomy): domain Bacteria; phylum Bacteroidota; class Bacteroidia; order Bacteroidales; family Prolixibacteraceae; genus Draconibacterium; species Draconibacterium orientale_A. Next base: position 1,271 of record DYSZ01000078.1, on the reverse strand, counting down.
TAAGATAATCCGCAATTGTATTTCAGAATATCTTAAATTTGAAAAAAATCTTATTCCATGTGGATTGAAAGAAACTATTATCAGAAGATAATTGAGGCGGTGAAAACAAGACCGGCGCTATTACTAACCGGTATAAGACAATCGGGTAAAAGTTCTTTATTACAAAGGCTTTTCCCTGAAGCTGAATATGTAACACTCGATAAGGTTCTTTTAGCTGAGGAGGCTAAAACAAACCCGTCAAAATTTCTAAGCAGGTTTGAAAAGCAGGTAATTATTGACGAAATTCAATATGCACCATCGCTTTTCAGAGAAATAAAAATCAGAATTGATGAGGATAGAAATGTAAAGGGAAAATGGATTTTAACCGGCAGCCAGCAATTTAATCTGATGCAGGGAATAACCGAATCACTGGCGGGTCGCATCAGAATTATAAATCTGTTCCCGTTGAGTGCTGCCGAACTGAACCGTGCAGGATTTGAATTGAATCCAGAAAACTACTTGTGGAAAGGCGGATTTCCAGAGGTTTGGGCAGAAAATTTAGTTGCTGCCGGTTTTTTCGAAGATTACATTCAAACTTATCTCGAACGCGATTTGAAACAAATGCTGAATGTAAATAACTTAATGGATTTCAGGAGATTTGTTATCCATTTGGCATTGCGCACCGGCCAGCTTGTTAATTACGCCGAAATAGCAAAAGACACAGGCGTTTCGGGAAACACGATTAAATCATGGATAAATTTGCTCCAAACTTCGGGGCTTATTTACCTTTTACCACCCTTTTATCAAAACCTGGGCAAACGATTGATAAAAGCGCCTAAAATTTATTTTTGCGACACAGGACTTATTTGTGCATTGCTGAATATACATTCGTTACAGGCGCTTGAAAATTCGCCCCATTTGGGAAATATCTGGGAAAATTTTGTTTTTACCGAATTGTTAAAGTCGGGTTTTACCTGTGGAAAAGACCTGTTTTTTTATCGTGACCAAAATGGCGTTGAAATTGATTTTGTGGCCGAAAAAGATGGTAACACCTTTTTGCTTGAAGCCAAACACAGCGAAATACCCAAGGCTGGAAAACTTAACTTTAAAAAGGTCGCGCCATTATTTCCGCCAACGGTTCAATTGCTTGTTGCATGTCCTGCAAACGAGAATACTTTAATCACTCTAAAAGATTTCTCGCTTTATAATCCTTTGCTTTATTCGGCTTTTAAATCAATCTGAGAAGTAAATTGTGTAAAAATGCGTATTGTGTAAAATTACAAAGGGGATGA
>DYSZ01000077.1 GCA_020726265.1 Draconibacterium orientale | reverse complement strand
AATTATCGCTTGAGTGGAAAATTGCACCGCAAAGTAATAGTGGCATTTTTTTTCATGTCGATCCAAAAGCTGCTGAGTCTATTCCTGAAACAGAGCCTGAATATCAACTTCTTGATGATAAAGGCTGGCCTGAAAAATTGCACGATGACCAATATTCCGGCGCAAACTATGCCATGAACGCCCCTCAGCATGCCGTTGTAAAAGATGTTAATGAATGGAACCAGACACGTATTGTTGTGAACGGAACCCATGTTGAGCATTATCTGAATGGCGTAAAAGTGGTTGCCTATAATTTATGGGACAATGACTGGAGAACGCGCAAAGAGAAAAGTAAATGGAAGGATTGTCCTGATTACGGTATGGCTGCGGAAGGCCGTATCGGACTTCAGGATCACGGTGGTTTAACTCAGTTCAGAAACATTATCAGGAAGATCAACGATAAATCTGCAACACATTATATTTCTGGTGTATTTGTACCGGGGGTTGTAACGAATGAAGATTACAAACAATTCAAGCTATAACAACATAATGCGAACGATGAAATTTTTTATTTGGATTGTAGTTTTTTCCTTTTTAGTGATGATAGTAGGATTTGTATCTGCTGCTGACAGTTTAAAATACGTGAATGCAGTCGATTTTGAATTGATCGGCAAAGGATTTACCAACACTCAGACACGGTACGAACGTCTGCCGGCCAGCCTTGAAGGAAAAACCCGCACCCCGGTTTGGGAGCTTTCAAAAGATTGCAGCGGACTGGCCATCCGGTTTCGCACCAATTCGCGCACAATCGCGGCAAAATGGGAGGTCACCGAAGATGCTGTGATGAATCACTTTGCCCCTTCAGGAATTAAAGGACTGGATCTTTATTGCCTGAAAAGCGGGAAGTGGCAGTTTGTCAATTCAGCCCGCCCGGTTGGAAAAATCTCCAACACAATTATCATCGAACGCCTAGACGGAAAAGAGATGGAATATATGTTGTATTTGCCGTTGTATGATGGGTTGACAAACCTTGAGATTGGTGTGGAAACAGCGGCGACAATCAGTAGTCCGCTGGTTGATTCACCGCGCAAAAACAAGCCGGTTGTGTTTTACGGAACCAGTATTACACAGGGCGGATGCGCCTCACGTGCAGGAATGTCGTACCCCAACCAGTTATCGCGGATGCTCAACCGGCAGATTGTTAATTTGGGCTTTAGTGGGAATGGCCAGCTTGATCTGGAAATCGCAGAAGCAATGTCGGAAATTGATGCCTCTTGTTTTGTGATTGATTGTATGCCGAATCTGACAATCGAACAGATGAACGAAAAGTATGTGCCTTTCCTGGAAATTATCAGGGAGAAAAAGCCAACTGTTCCTATTCTGCTGGTCGAAATTATTCCATACCCGCACAGGAATTTCGACCAAAGCGTTTCCCCGGTTCTTCAGGAAATGAATGATATACTGACACGTATATATTCAGATCAGAAAAAGAAGGGCGACCGGAATATTTATTATTTGAAAGCTGAGAAGTTGATCGGGAACGATTCTGAAGGAACGGTTGACGGGATTCATTTAACCGACCTGGGTTTTTGGCGGATTTCTCAAAACATGTATCCGGTTATCAAAAAACTAATAAAAAACAAATGAAAATGATAAAAACTTATATTCTGGTATTGAGTTTTACGCTGGGCATGGTTATGCTTTCGCAGTCCCAGGTAATATACCCGGGCAACTTCCCGGGGAAGGCAATTGCAAAAACAACTTCCTACAACCAGCTTGTCCTTAAAAACAAGGTGATTGAGATGAACTTTGTCACCAACGGAAAAAGTCTGGCTATAAAAAGTTTTGAAGACAAGGCTGCTAAAAAGTTTCTGAACCTGACAGATGTTCCTCTCTTTGAATTGACCTTGCCTGATAGTTCGGTTGTTACTTCAAACGAATTTGAAATCATTAGTAAACCTGTTATTTCGACTATTCCGGCTGACAGTGCTTCACCCATTTTAGCCAATCAGTCAACAGGGAAAAAAGTTGGGGCGGATTTCGAGAATCACAAGCTGGGCCTGAAAGTGCATTGGGAAGCTATCCTCCGCGATGGTTCGAACTATATCCGCCAGGTTTTTACATTTACAGCCCGCGACTCTGTAAAAATATCAGGAATTACGCTGATAAAAATTCAGGAAACAAAAGAACTACAGGTAATGGGAATCGTTGACGGCTCCCCGCTGGTGTATAAAAATATGTTCTTCGCCTTTGAACATCCCATGAGCCGGACTAAGCAAAGCACGTCTTTTTCGGCGGCTTTTCTGTCGAGGCAAAGCCCGTTAACATCATCAGCCCCATTAACCGTTTCATCTGTTTGGGGAATTGCACCCGAAAACCAGTTGAGGAGAGGGTTCCTGTTTTATACTGAAAGGGAACGTGCCCACCCGTACCGTCAGATGTTGAATTACAACACCTGGTTTGATATTTCGTGGGTTGACCGGATTTTGAACGACAGCTTGTGTTTGAACCGGGTACAGGTTTTTAACGACAGTCTGATCACCAAAAGGAATGTAAAGGTGGATGCGTTTTTGTTTGATGACGGATGGGACGATTACAAAACACTCTGGCAGTTTCATTCCGGATTTCCTGATGGGTTTAAAAACCTTAAAAATGCCTGCGATGTTACCGGCGCCAGCCTCGGAACCTGGTTGTCGCCATGGGGAGGGTACGACATTCGCAAACCTCAGCGCCTCGAATTTGGGAAAAAACAAGTTCCGCCTTTTGAAACCAATGAAAATGGATTTACCCTGACGGGCCCAGTTTATTACAAACGGTTTAAAGATGTCACCGAAAGTTTAATTACAAAATACGGCGTATCGCTTTTTAAATTTGATGGGGTTGGCGCCGGAAACGGTTCAAATGGCGCTGGCATCGCTTACCAGAACGACATCGAATCATTTTTAAAACTCCTGACCGATTTAAGAAAAATGGAGCCCGACATCTATTTAAGTTTAACCATTGGCACCTGGCCTTCAGTTTATTGGCTGAAATATGGAGATGCCATCTTTCGCGCCGGAGAAGATACCGGGCTTCAGGGCAAAGGCTCCAAACGCCAGCAATGGATCACCTACCGCGATGCCGAAGTTTATAAAAACATTGTCATGCGTGCCCCGCTCTATCCGCTTAATTCAGTAGTCAGTCACGGAATTTGCATTGCCAATCACGGGTTGCCCGGAACGCTTGAAATGAACGACCCGGATATTGCTGACGAAATTTGGTCATTCTTTGGATCGGGAACAGGCATGCAGGAAATGTATATTAATCCGCACAAGCTAAATACTGCAAACTGGGATTGCCTGGCCAAAGCAATAAACTGGGCACGAAAAAATAAAACTGCTATGGTCGATGTGCATTGGATTGGCGGCGACCCCGCCAAAGAAGAAGTTTATGGTTATGCCGGATGGTCGCCTGAAAAGGCATACCTGATGCTCCGGAATCCTTCAACTGAACCCAAAACTTTTGATTTTGATGCCGGAAAAATATTTCAGTTACCCGAAAATGAAAACGGCAATTACGAGTTTTTTGATGCCCGGACTGCAAATAGCCAACCTTTGGAACATGGAAAGTCTTTCCGGATTACATTAAAACCATTTGAAGTAAAAGTGTTTGATGCAATTCCTTTAAAATAAATCAAGTAACCATTCAATTTTATGGCTTCAAAAATCTTAGTACTAATCCTGATTTCGATTCTTTCCGTGTCATGCGCCAAAAAGGAGGCGCTGATTCAGAATTCGGAACGCCTGGCCGATATTCAACGAATGTTGTCGGTTCAGAAAGTACTCACGTCAAAAAGTCTTCTTCCAACCTGGGATATTTTTAACCAGCAACTTCCCTCGGATGAAAAACAGGCCCTGGAGTTTGTATATGCCTACATGCCATTGAGCGATCTGGCCGATTATCAGCCCGAATTCTTCCTGAAGAATGTTCAGTACAGCCTGAAAGCCCGTGCGGAAATGCCTTGGGGGAAGACCATTCCTGAGGAAGAGTTCCTGCATTTTGTGTTGCCGTTGCGGATAAACAACGAAAACCTCGATAATTTTCGCGAAGTGATGTACGGTGAAATTACGGAGCGAATCAAAGGATTGGACATGAAAAATGCGGTGTTGGAAATCAACCACTGGTGTCACGAAAAAGTATCGTACCGCGGAACCGACTCCAGAACCAGCGCGCCGCTGAGCACAGTGAAAAAGACTTTTGGACGTTGTGGCGAAGAATCAACTTTTGTGGTAACAGCCCTACGCACCGCCGGAATCCCGGCCCGTCAGGTTTATACCCCGCGCTGGGCGCACACCGACGATAACCATGCCTGGGTGGAGGTTTGGGTTGATGGACAATGGCACCACATTGGAGCTACCGAACCCGATGTTGACCTTGATATGGGTTGGTTTGTTGAGCCTTCATCCCGGGTCATGATGGTTCATACCCGCGCTTACGGGCGCTATTTCGGAAGCGAAACGGTAATTGATGCAGAAGACCGTTTTTCGGAACTAAACCTGACTTCGAATTATGCCGCTACCAAAAAAATAACCATTTCGGTAAAGAAAGCCGACGGAACGCCCGCCGACAGCGCCAGAGTTGAATTTCAACTGTATAACTATGCTGAATATTACCCAATTGCCTCTGGGGTTACCAATACTGATGGTTTTATTAGCATGAATACCGGAATGGGTGACCTGATTATATGGGCAGCTAAAGACGGGAAATTTGCTTACCAAAAATTTTCCGTTATTGCAACTGATACCCTTGATCTTGTACTTCGCCAAACTGCGCCGGTAAATCAAACTGAACGATTCGACCTGGTTCCGCCACACGCTGCCAAACAAGTATTAAATGTCACTAAAGAAGGCCGTGGCGAAAACGATCGCCGTTTGGCACAGGAAGATTCTATTCGGAATGCCACGATAAAAACTTTTAAAGATTCAATTTGGATTGCTGAGTTTGCAGCAAGAACGAAACTGCCAGAGGATTCTGTCAGCCGTTTTTTTAAACTTAGCTACGGAAACTGGGACCAGATTTCAGCCTATCTCGAAAAGAATGCAGCGACTTATAGCAGCACCGTTCTCGAACTGGCCAATCAACTGGCCGATAAAGATTTCAGCGATACGCCCGAACCGATACTGACTGATCATCTGGTTCAAACAGCACAATTGGGTTTACAAAAGCTGGTTACTTTAAAAGAGTTATTTGCAAAATACGTGCTTTCGCCACGCATTGCCCTCGAAAATTTAAGCCCGTGGAGAAGCTTTCTGTCGGTTAAGTTTGGCGCTGAAATGGCACAATCATCACGAAATGATATTTCTGTATTAACCAACTGGATTCGCGAGAATATCCGTGTTAATACTGTCGCCAACAAACATTCGCGTACACCGCTTAGCCCGGTTGGCATTTACAATCTGCGTGTGGCCGATCCGCATTCGCGCGACATTTTCTTTGTGGCGGCCTGCCGAACGTTTGGCATTCCGGCCCGGCTGAATCCTGAAACAAAAATTCCGGAGTACAACAAAAACGGTGAGTGGCTGCGGGCAGGTTTTGATACTGAAGTGGTTGCCCAACCCGAAAAGGGAATGCTGAAATTTGTGGACAAAAACAATCAGGTGGTTCCGCAATATTACCTGCATTACACCATTGGCTTACTGAAAGATGGTTTTTATCGCACCCTCGAATTTAAGGAAGGGGTCAGACTCACTGATTTGGATAAACCGTTAGAACTGGAAGCAGGACACTACTCGCTGGTTACCGGTAATCGTCTGGAAGACGGATCAATATTAAGCGAGATGAGCTTCTTCATGATTGAAGAGGGCAAGTTGGTTATTCTTCCGGTTGAATTGCGCAAACAGTCGGGTGAGTTGAAATCAACAGGAAAGTTGAATTTTAATATCCTGAACCTGCAAAATACAAGCGACGGTAAAACAGTAAGCCTGTCATCGGTAGTGGCCGCAAAATACGCGGTGCTGGTGGTGCTCGATCCCGATAAAGAACCGTCGAAACACATCCTGAACGATTTGGGCCCGTATGTCGATCATTTCAACAAGTGGGGCGGGCAATTCGTATTTGTCATGCCCGCCGAAAAAGCATGCCAGTCCGGTGTACTGAAAACTTATCAATTGCCCGCCCGGATGAAAAGCGGTGTTGATCCTGACGATCAGATATTGAATGCAGTTTCGGATATTTATGGCACCGGGCTTAAAGACAAACTGCCGCTGGTCCTGTTTTGCGATGCTGCCGGAAATATTTACCTGTTCTCATCAGGCTACAAAATCGGGGTTGGCGAGCAACTCCTGAAAATCATTTCAGCGATTGAGTCGAATCAAAAAACTTTAGAGGCCAAAGCTTCGTGCTGCAAGCCTGATTCAAAAATTAAGTAATTCTTAAACTATGATCAAAGTACAAGCAAGTGTATCAAAAGGTTGGTTACACCAACATGGTGGTTTTGTTTTTAACCAGAAATATTATCTGGATCCGTATTTCAGGATGCAGCAGGACCAGAAATGTCACGATTTTATCAAACAGAAGTTTCCGGACTATCCATTGTACAATATGGAAGACAATCTTGTTCAGGCAGAATATGTCGTTCCGAATATGGTTCTGGTAGGTGCGATTCAACCGAACATGATTATTTCAGTCGCCCTGGGGGCAGAGTTCCTCTTTGCTTCCGATAAAGATTCGGATGTGAAGGGTTTCCCGCTTAAAGACATTAAAGATGTCAGCGAGTTACCGCCGGTTGAAGAAGTGATGCAACTTCCGTTTATTAAATATCTTGAAGATCAATTTCTCCATGCCCGCGACAATTATCCGGATTGCAGGATTATTCCTCCATTCTTCTGGGATACTTCGGGGCGGGCAACTATCCATGGCATTATCACCACATCCATGAAGTTTATCGGGCAGGAAATTTATACCATGATGTTGATGGACCCTGATCTGGTAAAGGGGATTCACCAATGGATCACCGATATTTACATTGCCGTGATCAAACATTTTTCAAAATTGGGCGATATTCCGGTTACATCGGTTCATGTGGGTGAGTGCTCGGGGACAATGCTCGATGAGTACTCCTACCTAGAGTTTGTAACTCCATACATCAGCCAGATGGGAAGAGAGTTTGGCGCTATTCGCCTTCATAGTTGTGGAAATGCCGATCACATCATTGGGGCAGTCTGTGAAATCGAGAACCTTGAGATTATTGATACCGGTTCGAACACATCATTAGCTGCCATTCGGGACCGGATGGGGAGAACATTCGAAATTAATGTCTTCCCGCCTGTAAATGTTTTAGTTGAAGGATCAACGCAGGAAGACATTCAGCAATGGATAACTCGAACTTTAACTGATAACGATGGTGGCAACTTAAAAATAGAATACCATCTTGAAACGGATTATAATTGGGACAATTGCAATTACATCCATCAGGAATTGGATCGATTGGGGATAGTAAAAAACAATCGGCTGTATTAAAAATGAATGATTATGAGCGAAATTAAAAAAAACGGATACGGAGTTTCCATAGCAATAATCGGATTACTCTTTTTTGTGCTTGGATTTGCCATCGGGATTAATACTTATCTGATTCCTTTTCTGAGGGGAGTATTTGAATTATCGACAGCGGCCTCATACCTTGTAATGGCAGCTACTTTTTCTTCTTTTGTGGTTTTTGGGATTCCTTCCGGATACATCATCCGGGAAATTGGCTATAAGGGAGGCATCGTATTGTCCTTTATCATTCTGGCTATTGGAATGATTTTGTTTGTGCCTTCCGCCAAAACCATCAGTTTCCCTTTGTTTCTTTTAGCGCTATTCGTTGGCGGAATGGGGCAAACGCTTTTACAGACCTCAATTAATCCGTACATCACCATCCTTGGGCCTGAAGAAAGCGCTGCAAGAAGGATATGTATGATGGGTATCAGTAACAAAATCGCCTATGCTTTAGGTCCAATCGTACTCAGTGCTTTTATGAGTTTGCAAGGCATTAATGTTTCTGATGTGGTCGAACCGTTCTATATTATTTCTGCTATCTTTCTGGTTGGCGCGGGTATTTCGTATTTTGCACCTCTTCCTGAAATTCAGGCAGGCTCGTCTTCAACCAGCGATGAATTTGAAAAAGAGAATCAGGCTTCATCTGTTTTTCAGTTTCCACACCTGTTCCTAGGTACGGTCGCGCTATTCTTATATATGGGTGTTGAGACATTATCTCTGGGGACCGTCCTTGATTTTGCCACGAAGTTAGAATTATCTCCTTTTAATTTGTTTGGCGTAAATATGCTGGCACCAGAACTGTTTGTGAGCTATGCCACTTTTAGCATGATGATTGGCTATCTGGCAGGTATTGTTTTCATTCCCAAATATATTTCTCAGCAAAAGGCATTAATGTATAGTTCCGTTCTGGGTTTAGGTACAACAGGTATGATCCTTGTTTTTCCGGCCAATTGGTCAGTTATTTTGGTGGCAGCGCTGGGGATTGCCAATGCTGTTATGTTTCCTGCAATTTGGCCTTTATCTATGGCCGGATTGGGAAAATTCACCAAAACAGGTTCGTCAATTTTGGTGCTGGGAATTGTTGGCGGGGCAGTTTTACCCTTATTATTCGGATGGATGGCCGACCTTATTTCGTATCAGTTAGCCTATTGGATTTGCCTGCCCGGTTATTTGTATATTTTGTACTTTGCTGCAAAAGGACATAAAATCAGGAACATATAGTTTGAATAAAACCATTTGATTATGAATACTAAACCAGTTATTTTGATCTTGCTTGTAACAATAAGTTTTCATCTGTCCGGACAAAAAGCAACCATCAGGGAAGAAATGGTTACAATGAAAACATATATGTTTTCTGACCCCAATCCGGTTCCTGAAATAAACAGGATATATCCATATTTCCGGTTCGACGGATATACCAACAATGGAAAGGCTGCGGATTGGAAAATGGTTGTTATGGAGAACGATTACATCAAAGTTTTTGTGTGCCCTTCAATTGGGGGGAAAGTATGGGGTGCGATTGAGAAATCAACGGGCAAAGAATTTCTGTATTATAACCACGTGGTTAAGTTCAGGGATGTCGCCTTGCGTGGAGCCTGGACTTCAGGGGGTTTGGAATATAATTTTGGTGATTACGGACATGCCCCGTCGTGTTCGAATCCGGTCGATTACAAAATAAAAGAGAATTCGGATGGGAGTGTTTCATGTGTGGTTGGTTCCATCGATCTTCCGTCAAGAACCAACTGGAACGTGGAAATTATACTGCCAAAAGACAAGGCTTACTTCGAAACAATCGCCCGATGGCATAACAATACGTCGCTTCCGGTAACTTATTACCATTGGATGAATGCTGCGGCTAAAGCGACCGGTAACCTGGAATTTATTTATCCGGGCAATAAGCGGATCGGGCACGATGGAGAAATTGGGGAGTGGCCGATTGACCGGGGAAAACCAATTTCATTTTATGATAAAAATAATTTCGGGAACTATAAATCTTATCATGTTATCAACTCATATTCTGACTTTTTTGGCGGATATTACCACAATGATGACTTTGGATTTGGTCATTATACCAAATATGATGAAAAACCAGGCCGGAAAATCTGGATTTGGGGACTGTCGGAACAGGGAATGATCTGGAAAGACCTTCTTACCGATAATGATGGTCAGTATATTGAATATCAGGCTGGTAAATTATTTAACCAAGCAGCGAACAACAGCACAGCAACGCCATTCAAGCATAAAGAATTTCCACCGCATGATGCCGATATGATGCATGAAATCTGGTTTCCGCTAAAAGGGACGAATGGGATGAAAGCGGTTTCGGAATATGCTGTACTCAATGTGGTGAGGCAAAAGGATAGTGTGCAGTTGTTGATATCCGGATTACAGGATGTGAAATCCGATGTAGTGGTTACCTCTGAAGGGCAGCTTGTATTGAACAAGGACATCAAACTGAAACCCCTTGAGTTGGCCACTCTCAGTTTTCACCTGAACTCAGAGAAAAACTTCGATGTCGAGATCGATAAATGTAATATCCGCTATTCGTCCGGAAATGAACAACCTGTTGTTGAAAGGCCTGTAACTCCAAATCCTGAATTTGACTGGACTTCGGCTTATGGTTTATATACAAAAGCTTTGGAGTTGGAAAAACAACGTCAATATTCTGAAGCCTTGAGTATTTACCTTAAAAGTCTTGAGAAAGAACCTGCATTTCTTCTTTCGTTGAGCCGGGTTGCATTGGAATATTATCGCCAGTCGGATTATACAAAATCGTTGGAATACGCGATGAAATCGTTATCAGTTGACACTTACGACCCGCTCGGCAACTATGTTTTCGGTCTTGTAAATGCTAAAAAAGGAAATCATCCTGAGGCGAAGAGCGGTTTTTCAGTTGCGAGTCAATCGGTTGAATATCGTTCATCCGGGTACACCGAATTGGCCGGGATATTTCTGAAAGAGAAGAATCCGGCAACTGCTAAAACCTATGCTTCCAAGGCAATCGCGTTTAATGCATACAATGTTGCTGCACTTGAGATATTAGCACTTGCAAACAGAAAAGAGAACAATCAGGATCAGGCAATGAATGTTTTGAAAGAACTTTATGCCATCGACCCGCTAAATCCATTCATTATTTTTGAAAAAGCTAAATGGGGAATTTTAACTGAAAATGATCTTAGAAAACAGATAACCAATGAATTACCATTTGAAACTTATCTGGAATTGGCTTTAAAGTATTATAACCTTGATTGTTTCGAAGAAGCAAATGAGGTTCTTGATAATAGTCCGGAAAGCGCCGGGATTCTGCTCTGGCAAGCTTTTTTGAGCAGCAACAAAAGCAATGCCTTATTACAGAAAGCGCTTGCTTATTCTTCTGAATTTGTATTTCCTTACAGGGCTGAAACCAAAGCTATGCTCTCCCAACTCATGCAAAAAAGCAATCATTGGAAACTAAAATACTATTCAGCGCTAATAAGTTGGAAGAACGGACGAATTGATGAGGCAAAAGATTTATTTATTCAATGCAACGATGAACCTGATTTTGCTCCGTTCTATCTGGCAAAAGCAAAATTGTTTGCCGAAAATAGGAGTGTGGCGAAAGAATCGATTGAAAAAGCAATGAAAATTGATGCTTCAGACTGGAGGGTTAATCTGGCCTTGATCAAATATTATAATGCGAACAGCGAATTTCAGAAGTCGGCAAATATTGCACACGATTTTACTGAAAAATATCCGGAGAAATCAGTTTTTGGAATGGAATATGCCAAAGCTTTGATGGGTCTTGGAGACTATGAAAAAGGAATATTATTCCTTGAGAAATGCCATGTTTTGCCTTATGAAGGGTCTATTGACGGTAGGAATTTATATTATGAATTGTGCATCCGGCAAGCTTTTGATGACCTGAGGAACAAAAAATACAAGAGTGCAGTCAATTATGCCATGAAAGCGAAACTGTGGCCGGTAAACCTTGGCTCCGGAAAACCCTATGATATCGACGAGCGACTTGAAGATTTTATTATCGCATATTCATTCGGGCAAAGCAATAAACCAAAGGAAGCTGAGAACTTCTATCGAAAAGTAATGCAATACAACTGCTCACCCGATACGAAAGAGAATGCAAAGTTGTATCTGCAGCTTATTGCTCTAAATAAGTTCAATCAAACACAGGCTGCACAAAACCTGTTGAGTGACTTTTTAATTAAAGAACCTGAAAATGAGCTATTCGATTGGGTTGATGCAAAATACTACAGAAAAGATTCTGATAACCTCAGAGATAGAATCCTGAATTCAAAGAATGATAACGCCACGAACGAAAAATTATATCTGATTAATTGTTTCAGGATGGTGCTGGATTTCCTTGCCATTATTGAAAAATAATTATTTCGTTACAAATACTAAGAACAATGAACACATCTTCTATTTTAAAAACATTCGGCTTAGACTCAGATAATTGTGAACTTAAGCCATTGGGCGACGGTCTAATCAACATGACATGGATAGTCAACGAAACCTCAACTAATAAGGCTTTTGTTTTTCAGCAAGTGAATGATAAAGTATTTAAACATCCTGAAGATATTGCCAGCAATATTCGGTTGAAATAAACTGTCTGGCACCAAGCTGGTACGACCCCGATCCCGAATACTCGGGAAGGGGTATTTCGTGCCTCTTTTGTCCAAAGGACTCCAATGGAAGTGCAAAAGATAAAATAACCGCTCGTTTATTCAATCAGTCTTTCCTTACACCAGTAAGTTGTTTAGTTTTGGAGTAAATCAAACCGGAAATATGAAATCCAACTTGCCAAAATCCTTAACAAGGGTACAATAGGAAATAACAGGCGGACTTCCTTGTTAACAGGAAAATCTACTTTTATTGCCTGAATATTTCCAGATATTTATGCAGTGCATACAAGCGGTTCCTTGAGTACCCTGTTTTCTCCTGTAAAATGCCAGGTTTTTCCAGTTCTGCAATCAGGCGGTTTGCGGTTGCCGCTGTAACGCCGAGTTTTTGTTCTGCCTCCCTTGGTGAAATAATGGGGGCGGAGTATAATTTCAACAAAAACTCTTTTGCCAGCTTTTCCCGTTTTCCAAGGCTTCTGATCTGCTCACTGTAAGTTTCCCGCAGCTTTCCAATCTCCACAAACGTGTTTCTGCTGTTTTGTGCCGTCTGAATTACCCCGGTAAGGAAAAACCGCAACCACTGATCCAGCGAGTTGGTAAACCGCACCCGTTCCAACGCCTGGTAGTATTCCATGCGGTTCCGCTCGAAAAAATCGGAGATGTAGAGCACCGGTTTTGCCATCAATTGCGACTGTAACAGTTGCAGGGTGATGAGCAACCGTCCTATCCTGCCGTTCCCGTCAAGAAACGGGTGAATGGTTTCAAACTGGTAGTGGCTGACCGCGATCCGGATCAAAATTGGCAACTGCCGGCTTTCCCCGTGCCAGAATTTTTCCAGGTCGGAAATCAGTTCCGGCAGATCTTCATGAGCAGGGGGAATAAACGTAGCGCTTTTAATATCCGCGCCACCAATCCAGTTTTGGCTCCGTCGGATTTCGCCGGGCAATTTGTTTTCGCCCCGCACCCCGGACAACAAAATGGCATGAGTTTCTTTAACCAGCCGCATTGAAAGTGGAAGTTCATGCATCCGCCCAATAGCGTAATTCAGCGCCCGAATATAATTTCGCACTTCTTCCCAGTCATCCCGTTTTTCAACCGGGATGTTGTTTTCCGAGAGAACCGCTTCATCAATATTGGTGCGGGTTCCTTCAATCCTGCTCGAAGTGGTTGCTTCTTTCACTTTGTGCATTTCGATGAAAAAATTCACATCGGGCACCAAATCGGCATAGGAATTCAATTCCCCGATGTACCGGCTGGCTTCCGATAAAAGCTCCAGCACCGCGTCAGACTGCCATTCAAAAGGCTTCTCCAACAAAGCTGGAAGGAAGCTTTTATACTGGTACTGCTGTTTGTATGTCCCTGCCTTAAACATCACGTTCACTTTTTGAAGTTAAAATATGGATTTTTATATTTTAAGTTGGTTAACAAAGTTAAAACAAAACAAGATATATTTTAATTTAATCACCGCAATTTTTCTCCGCTGGTACGACCCCGATCCCGAGTACTCGGGACGGGGTATTTCGTGCCTCTTTTGTCCAAAGGACTCCAATGGAGGTGCAAAAGATAAAATAACCGCTCGTTTATTCAATCAGTCTTTCCTTACACCAGTAAGTTGTTTAGGTTCGGAGTAAATCAAACCAGAAACATGAAATCTATTTCGTTGCCAAAACTAAATTTATTTCAACTCCCCTTGTCTGCGCCAGGGAGTAAATCAAATTTGGCTTTAAGTTTTTGATTTTACATATTTGAAGCCGGATTAAAAATTAAATTTGGCTTTAACTACATATATTTTTATATTTACAGCCAAATTCAGCATTATGGATAAACTTACAGGCCGCAAAAAAGAACTTGAAACGTTAAAGTCACTTTTAAATTCTAATAAGTCGGAGTTTATAGCCGTTTACGGCAGACGCAGAGTAGGTAAAACATTTCTCATCCGTTCGGCTTTTAACCAGCAGTTCACTTTTCAGGTTACAGCACTTGCAAATGCGACGCTTTCGCAACAACTGACCAATTTTCATGTTGCACTTCAAAAAGTTTATCCGGCAATCGAATATAGCACAAGTACTGATTGGTTCTCGGCTTTTCAGCAATTAATCGCTTATATAGAAGGCAAAAAAGAAGAACGGAAAATAATTTTTTTCGATGAGTTACCCTGGTTTGATACACAGGCTTCCGGTTTTATTCAAGCACTTGAACATTTCTGGAATAGTTGGGCTTCAGCGCGTAACGATATCATATTGATTGTATGCGGATCGGCAGCTTCATGGATGATCAGTAAATTGATTAATAATAAGGGAGGTTTATACAACCGTGTAACGAAAAGGATAAAATTAGCCCCTTTTTCATTATATGAATGTGAACTATTCCTTCAATCGAAAAATACCGTGCTCGACAGGTACCAGATAATTCAATTGTATATGGCTTTCGGGGGTATCCCGTTTTACTGGGATGAAGTGATGCCGGGAAAAAGTGCGGCACAGAATATCAACGAAATATGTTTTTCTGAAAATGGATTGCTCAGGAACGAATTCCCTAATCTTTTCCGTTCGTTGTTCAATAATTACCAGAAACATGAAGCGGTTATAAATGCGTTAACCCAAAAAGCAAAAGGGTTAACCCGCGAAGAGATCATCAATTCAACAGGTCTCCCGAATGCAGGAAGTACAACAAAGATATTAACAGAACTGGAGGAAAGCGGATTTATAAGGAAATATACCCCTTTCGGAAAAAAGTCACGAAACAGCCTTTACCAGTTGAATGATTTTTACTCCTTATTTTACCAGAGGTTTATCAAAAATTCTTTATCTGTAGAACAGGACAATTGGCTGACTTTTATCGACAGTCCTAAATACCGGATTTGGAGCGGATATGCGTTTGAACAGGTTTGTTTGTACCATCTCCCACAGATTAAGCAAGCGCTTGGAATTTCAGGTGTACAAACTTCTGTTTCAGCATGGCGAAGTAAGTCAAAAACAGAAGGTGCCCAAATTGATTTGGTAATTGACCGGCGCGATCAGGTTATCAATCTGTGTGAGATGAAATATTCCATTAATCCATTCACCATTGATAATAAATATGCCGAAGAATTGCGGAATAAAACAGGCGTTTTTAAATCGGAAACAAATACAAGAAAATCAGTTTTTTTGACAATGATTACAACATTTGGACTAAAAACAAATAGTTATTCAACCGGATTAGTCCAGAACGACCTTAAAATGGATATATTATTTGCTTCTTTATAAGAATTTCATTTTTTCTGCCTGCCCTCAGATTGTAACGAAAGGTAAGCAGTCTGGCACCAAGCTGGTACGACCCCGATTCCGAGTACTCGGGACGGGGGTAGCGTGCACTTTTAACTCAAATTCGAGTTCCGAAAGACTAATCAACAGTTTCCGGCGCACCCGGTTTTTATCTTTTATGTGAACATGGTGAATAAAAAGGTCTTTCAGATCGTTTAATCGGGTTTCAATATCGGTGTGGTGCTCTTTGTAGTCGGTACTTGAATAATCGTCGCCACTGCTAACAATTTTGTTTTCGAGCAGCGCATTGAAATAGGGAAATGCCGTTCTTTCTTCATATTCAATATGTTCTTTTACTTCTTCGAAATACTCGTTAAAATAGGTTTCAATCACCTGCAGAATATTTGAGTTTTCCGGCTGCCGCAGCTCGCGGATATAACCAAGAATCTCGGGGTATTTTTCCGAACGGTAATATTCGTGGCTGCGTTTCAGGTAGGCAATAATTACGGAGAGGTCGGCTGCGGCAATGTTTCCGGCGTTTTCGATATAAAAACCATTGTGCAGGTTGCAAACAAGCGTAAAAAAATTCACGTTGATGCCTGTTTTCCTGCAAAGCGCCAAAACTGTAATTCCCTTTTCAAACTTTGTAATGCCAAAATTTTCGAGCACCAGCAGTAACATCGGGTTGTTTTTGATTATTTCGGCAACTTCAGTTTCGGGTACAATGTATTTTTTTTAAACCAGGTACATTTTTCTGAATATTTTCTGGCAACAAAAATAGTTAAATTCAGACTAATAAATCCGCTTCTGTTAAATGTGTCGCGTTTAAAGATTTTTTGACTTTTGATATTGACCGGAAAAATAAC
>DYSZ01000076.1 GCA_020726265.1 Draconibacterium orientale | reverse complement strand
AAACCGTAATATTTTCAGCCAATTGCGGCCCTAAACCCGAAATAGAAGTCAGCAAATGTTTGCTGGCAGTATTCAGGTTCACACCCACCGAGTTTACGCTAAGTTCAACCACCGAATCGAGGCTGTTTTTAAGTTTTTTCTGATCAATATCGTGCTGGTACTGGCCAACGCCAATGCTTTTCGGGTCGATTTTTACAAGTTCAGCCAGCGGATCCATCAATCGCCGGCCAATGGAAACAGCGCCGCGCACAGTAACATCGTATTGTGGAAATTCCTGACGGGCAATTGTCGAGGCCGAATACACAGAAGCGCCATCTTCGTTCACCATATAAACCCGCAGTTCGCGGTCGAAATGCAGTCGTTTGATAAACGATTCGGTTTCGCGGCTGGCAGTTCCGTCGCCAATTGCCACTGCCTCAATTTTATACATCTCCACCATCGAAGTCAGCTTTTTCGCGGCCATTTTGAAATCTTCCTGCGGTTTGTGCGGGTAAATGGTTTCGTTGTGCAACAGGTTTCCCTGTTCATCGAGGCAAACAATTTTGCAACCGGTACGGTATCCGGGGTCGATGGCCAGTACCCGTTTTTGTCCGAGAGGTGGAGCCAGTAACAACTGGCGGATATTTTCAGCAAAAACGCGAATTGCCTCCTCGTCGGCTTTTTCTTTCGAAAGAGCTGAAAATTCAGTTTCAATTGAAGGTTGAATCAGTCGTTTCAGACTGTCGCTCACAGCCATCTCAACATGGTCGGCACACGAATTAAGTCCGGCAGCAAAAAAGCGGGTCAGGTGCTCAAGTATTTTGTCGGCATCGGACAAAATAGAAACCCGCAAAAAACCTTCGTTTTCGCCACGACGCATAGCCAGTAGCCGGTGCGACGGACATTTTTTCAGCGGCTCTTTCCAATCGAAATAATCGCGGTACTTTTCAGCTTCGGTTTCTTTTCCCTTTATCACTTTCGAAATAATTTCAGCGCTGTTCTCAAATCCACGGCGTACAATATTTCTGGCTTTTTCGTTTTCGCTTATCCACTCAGCGATAATATCGCGGGCGCCTGCCAGAGCATCTTCCACGGTTTCCACCTGGTCGTTTAAAAACGAAGTTGCCCGTGTTTCGAGGCTGCGCTCCAACTGTTTCATCATTATTTTTGCCAGTGGTTCCAGTCCTTTTTCTTTGGCAATGGTAGCCCTTGTGCGGCGTTTCGGTTTGTAGGGCAGATAAATATCTTCAAGTTCAACTGTATTGAAACAGCTTTCAATCCTTGTTTTCAACTCGGGTGTTAACAACTGCTGCTCTTCAATTGTTTTTAAAACTGTTTCCTTGCGTTTTTCGAGTTCAGTAAATTTTTCGTGCTGTTCTTTAATGTTCAGTACCTGCACTTCGTCGAGACTGCCGGTGCGCTCTTTCCGGTAACGCGAAATAAAAGGCACAGTAGCCCCTTCATTGATAAGCTTGATTGTATTTGTAACCTGGCCGATTCTGATTCCCAGCGTTTGGGCAATTATTTCAATTATTTTTGAATTCATGTAGCGATTTTAAAACGATGGGCAAAGGTAGAAAAGAATTTATGTTGAGGGTGCGGCGGTTTCCGAACCGCCGATAAAAAACGCGGATTGGAATCCGCGTCACCCATGAAAAATGGCAAACTACAATGAATTACCGGTTTATAAGGCAACCTACGATTTGCTGCTCGAAATGTTCAGATTTACAAAGGAATTTGCCAAAGAGTATAAATATACTGTTGGCGAAAGCCTGAAAAAGGAAACCATTGAACTGATAACTTTGATTTACCGCGCCAACAGCCGCACCGACAAACAGGAAACGCTGCAAACAGCGCGCGAACACATCGAAGTAATCAGGCTGTTAATACGACTGATGAAAGATTTGCACCAGATAAACGTAAAGAAGTTTGTTTTTATCAACCAGCAGGTCGAAAATGTTTCGAAACAATTGGCAGGTTGGCAAAACCATTCGGGAGATAAGCGCTAAGCACTTATCGGGTGCAGCGGTTTCCGAACCGCCGGGACTATTACTTTCCCAAGTCACAGATAAAATCACGCCCGAATTGATTTTAAAAAATTTTCAATAAATAATATCAAAAGTTGCGCAACTATACAACTTATACTATCATTGTATCATGAAACGAACCATTATAACATTTGGCGGTTATTTTGAAGAGTTCATCAGTAAACTGTCTGAAAAAGAAGTTAATAAAATTGACTATATCCTGGTTTTATTAAGCAACGGGAACCGGATTAGCACCAAATTTATGAAACACATTCAGGATGGTCTTTTTTAATTGCGGGTCATGTATAATGGTAATATTTACCGTGTGTTTTTCTGTTTCGATGAAGATAAAATTGTTGTCCTTTTTAATGGATTTCAGAAGAAAACACAGAAGACACCACAAAATGAGATCGACAAAGCATTACGGATAAAAAAGGAATACGATGGAACAAAACAAACAGATAAAGAATTACAGTAAGGTGTTAGATCAGAAATACGGAGCAGAAGGAACACCGGAAAGGATTGCCTTTGAAGAGGAGGCGTATGCTTATTATACCGGTCAGTTATTGGAAGAAGCACGAAAAAATGCACATCTTACACAATCTGAACTTGCACGGAGAATTGGGGCAGACAAATCATACATTTCGCGAATTGAAAAAGGAAAGACTGAACCCAAAGTGTCAACTTTTTACCGTATTGTTCATGCGTTAGGCCTTTCTGTTGAATTGAACCCTACAGTTAGCGAAGACTAATCATTAGGTTTGATGCGCGGTTCGGAAACCGCACTATTCGGCGGGACTTTGAATTTCCAAAGTCAAAGAAAAAGATGGTGGAATTGGAGAATCCAACTCCCGGCTTCGACTGCCTTTCCAGGTAGAGCGATTTCCGAATCGCTGATTTTGAAAAGCGCGGTTCGGAAACTGCGCCACCCTAATCAAACTTTTTCCCTTTAAACCTTAAACTTTAAACTTTAAACTTCTATTTTTGCACCTCACTTTGAAAAGATTAAAAAACGATGTTTGAGAATTTAAGCGACAGGCTCGAGAGGTCATTTAAGCTGTTAAAAGGCGAAGGAAAAATTACTGAAATCAACGTTGCAGAAACGTTAAAAGAAATTCGTCGTGCATTGCTTGATGCCGACGTAAACTTTAAAATTGCCAAACAGTTTACTGATGATGTAAAGGAAAAAGCGCTTGGTCAACAGGTTTTATCAGCGGTTAAACCCGGTCAGTTAATGGTGAAAATCGTAAAAGACGAACTCACCGAACTGATGGGTGGCAAATTCACCGACATCAATTTGAAAAGCAAACCAGCGATAATTCTCATGTCGGGGTTGCAGGGTTCGGGTAAAACCACATTCTCGGGTAAATTAGCGCTGATGCTGAAAAGCAAAAAAGGACGACACCCGTTGCTGGTTGCCTGCGACGTTTACCGTCCGGCGGCAATTGAGCAGTTAAAAGTGTTGGGCGCACAAATCAATGTGCCGGTTTATACCGAAGAAGGCAGCATGGACCCCGTGAAAATTGCCAAAAATGCAATTGCCGAAGCCAAAAAGAATGGTAACGACATTATAATTATCGACACCGCGGGTCGTTTGGCCGTTGACGAGCAGATGATGAAGGAGATTGCCGCCATCAAAAATGCGGTGAATCCCGATGAAATTCTGTTTGTGGTTGATTCGATGACTGGTCAGGATGCTGTGAACACTGCCAAGGAGTTTAACGACAGGCTCGACTTCGATGGCGTTGTACTTACCAAACTCGATGGTGATACCCGCGGTGGCGCGGCACTTTCAATCCGCGCTGTTGTTGAAAAGCCTATCAAATTTGTGGGAACCGGTGAAAAACTTGATGCTATCGACATTTTCCACCCCGACCGTATGGCCGACCGTATTCTTGGGATGGGTGACATTGTTTCGCTGGTTGAAAAAGCACAGGAACAATTTGATTCTGAAGAAGCCCGGAAACTGCAAAAGAAACTGGCACAAAATACCTTCAATTTTAACGACTTCCTGAAACAAATCAGCCAGATCAAAAAGATGGGGAACCTGAAAGATGTGGTGGGAATGATTCCGGGCATGGGCAAGGCGATGAAAAACATCGACATCGACAACGATGCATTCAAACATATTGAAGCCATTATTTATTCGATGACACCTACAGAACGCGAAAATCCGACACTTATCAACGGAACCCGCCGAAAACGAATAGCTGATGGGTCGGGAACTGATGTGCAGGAAGTAAATCGCCTGTTAAAACAATTCGATGAAACCCGCCGGATGATGAAAATGGTTTCTCAGGGCAACAACATGCAGCGGGCATTGGGCAGCATGCAAAAAAGAAGGTAAGAAGCCCCCTCCAACTCCCCCGAGGGGGAGAGTTTGAAAAAAAGAAAAACAACTTCGGACTTCCGACTTCGGACTTCTGACAATATATCGGAATTTTATGATACTGATTGACGGGAATAAAGTGGCTGCTGAAATGAAGCAGGAAATTGCAGCCGAAGTAGCCGAAATGGTGAAAAACGGTAAGAAACAACCTCATCTGGCTGCCGTTTTGGTGGGTCACGATGGCGGAAGTGAAACTTATGTGGCTTACAAAATAAAAGATTGTGAGGCAGTTGGTTTTAAGTCATCGCTCATTCGGTACGAAGATGATGTTACAGAAGTTCAACTGTTAGCCAAAATCAAAGAAATGAACGAGGATGAAGACCTTACTGGTTTTATTGTACAGTTGCCGCTACCGAAACACATTTCGGAACAAAAAGTGATTGAAGCCATCGACCCGAAGAAGGACGTGGATGGTTTTCACCCGGTAAATGTGGGACGAATGGTAATTGGCCTGCCGTCATTTGTTTCGGCAACGCCTTTTGGAATTGTGGAACTACTGAAGCGTTACAAGATTGAAACTAACGGTAAAAATTGCGTGATTATCGGGCGAAGTAATATTGTAGGTCGCCCGTTGAGTGTGCTGATGTCGCACAAAGCTGTGAATGCCACGGTTACAGTTGCCCACAGCCGTACCGAAAACCTTGAAGAGGTTTGCAGTAAAGCGGATATTCTGATTGCAGCTATCGGGGTTCCCGGTTTTGTGAAAGCAAATATGGTTAAAGAAGGTGCAGTGGTAATTGATGTTGGAACCACACGCGTAAAATCGGATGAAACCAAATCGGGGTTCAAACTGAAAGGCGATGTTTTGTTTGAAGAAGTAGCCGGACAATGCAGTTACATCACACCGGTGCCGGGTGGAGTGGGCCCGATGACCCGCGTTTCGCTGTTGCAAAATACATTGCTTGCTGCCAAAAAAGAAATTTACGGTTAACGAAATATTGATAACAAGGAAGCATGCGCTTCCTTTTTTATGCGCTGAATGTTCAAATTCAATATGTCAAAAAGCACGTTTTTGTTGGGTAAATAAAAACTGAAATTGCAACAAAGAATTATTTTTCTATTTTTGAACTGAAACAGAAAAAACCAAATTTATTTAGAATGAAAAGCGCTGATAATAAGGAAGAGTTGAAAAATCCGGATGCAAAATTCAATCAGGATATTTATTCAAAAGTAGTGAGGGCAGGGAAGAG
Source organism: Draconibacterium orientale (assembly GCA_020726265.1). Lineage (GTDB taxonomy): Bacteria > Bacteroidota > Bacteroidia > Bacteroidales > Prolixibacteraceae > Draconibacterium > Draconibacterium orientale_A. Next base: position 10,667 of record DYSZ01000076.1, on the reverse strand, counting down.
GACTTATTTTTTTGATGTGAAAAGCACAAGAAATGAGGAGTATTACCTGACCATTACTGAAAGCAAAAAGCGTTTTGAAGACAATGGCGATTTTCATTACGAAAAGCATAAAATATTTCTGTACCGCGAAGATTTCGAAAAGTTTACCGATTGTTTGCAGGAAATTGTGGGCTATATCAATAAAAACCAACTGCCAATTGCCGAAAAAACCGACGATGAATTGGCACCCACTGAACCTTCACCCGCTTTTACAGGCGTCGATTTTGAAGACATTTAGTTCCTTTTTCTTACCCCAATTCACTCAACTCCAGCCAACGCGATTCGTAATCCTCGAATTGTTTTTTGATTTTAAGTCATTATTTTATAAATAACAGAATCATAATATTATTTAGTTCTGTTTGGTATAAATAACAAAATTATCTAATATTGTGTGTTTGTTATTTATGTATTCGAAATGAAAAATGTAAGAGCATACCAAAAAAGAGAGAGATACCAGCATCAGATTGACCGGTATATTGGTAAAGAAATAATAAAAGTGCTTGTAGGGCAACGCAGGGTTGGAAAGAGTTACCTGTTGTTTCAAATTATTGATAGTATTAAGGAGCGTTTTAGCGATGCAAATATTATTTACATCAATCTGGAACTAAACGAATTCGAATTCATAACAAATTCAGAACAACTCTACGATTTTATAAAGTCGAAATCAAAGCTAGGAGAGTTAAATTTTGTACTAATTGATGAGGTTCAAACGATTAAGGAGTTTGAAAAGACTATAAGAAGTTTACTCGCAGAGGGTGAATATGATGTTTATTGTACGGGCAGTAATGCCAATATTCTATCGGGTGAACTTGGGACCTATCTGGGAGGGAGGTACATTGAAATACCGGTACACGCATTATGTTATACCGAGTTTTTGCAGTTCCATACACTCGAACATTCAACTGATAATTTGTTAAAATTTATTAAGTACGGCGGCTTGCCCTATTTGATTCATCTTGATTTAACCGACGACGTAGTATTTGATTATTTGAAAAACATCAGTCAATCGATTCTTTTTCGGGATATTGTTTCGCGTTTTGAGGTGAGGAATGTCGATTTTTTGGTGCGTCTTATTAAATACCTGGCAACAGAAACCGGAAATATTATTTCGGCCCGAAATATTGAAAGGTTTTTAAAATCACAAAAAATAGCGATTTCTATTTCAGCCATTTTAAATTACCTGAATTACCTGACAAATGCTTTGTTGGTATCAAGTGTTAAACGTTCTGATATTCAGGGGAAAAAAATATTCGAAGTTGGAGAAAAATATTATTTCAACGACTTAGGTATTCGAAACTCTTTGGCGGGGTTTTCCCCGTTTGATTTGGGGCAAATTATTGAGAATGTGGTTTTCCTGCATTTGAAAACAATTGGATATACAGTTTTAATCGGGACCCAAAATGAAAAGGAAGTTGATTTTGTTGCTGAACGTGCGAATGAAAAAATATATATTCAGGTTGCTTTACGGATTTCGGAAAAACAAACCAGCGAGCGGGAGTTTGGCAATTTGTTGGCCATCAAGGATAATTATCCAAAATATGTAATCACTCTTGACGACTATGCAGGAAATTCATTCGAGGGTGTTGTACATGTACCGCTTCATCGCTTTCTTCTCGATTTTGCATGAATCTCGTCAATGATTAATTCTGTTTGGTTTTTTACCCCAATTCACTCAACTCCAGCCAGCGTAATTCTTTTTCGTCGAGCTGCGATTTAATAATTACAAGCCTTTGCGATAACCGGAACAATTCATCGTGTGCGCCATTTCCTGAATTTAAAGCTTCTTCTGTTACTGATTTTTCAGCTTCTAATTGTGCAATTTCGGTTTCAAGCGTTTCGAACTCGCGTTTTTCGTTAAAAGTCAGTTTTCGTTTCCCTGTTTGAGCTATTTCAGATTGAATGGCTTTCTTTTCAGGTTCTTTTTTTCTGGCCTGAATTTTTTCCAGTTCCTGCTCCGCTTCAATCTTATTACGGTAAATGGTGTAGTTGCCGGGGAAATCGGTAATCGTGCCATTACCTTCAAATACAAAAAGGTGATCAACAATTTTATCCATAAAAAACCTGTCGTGCGAAACCACCACTACACAGCCGCCAAACGAAACAAGATAATCTTCGAGCACATTTAACGTCATAATATCGAGGTCGTTGGTCGGCTCATCGAGTATCAGAAAGTTGGGGTTTTGCATCAGTACGGTGCAGAGATACAGCCTGCGTTGTTCTCCACCACTCAGTTTTTCAATAAAATTGTATTGTGTATCGGGTGGAAACAAAAAATGGGTAAGCATCTGCGAGGCGCTCATTTTTGTTCCGTCTTCAAACTCAATAAAATCTGCAATTTTTGTAACCGCGTCAATTACCCGCTCGCGGTAATCGAATGTAATTCCATCCTGTCGGTAATATCCGAATTTTATGGTTTGTCCCACTTCTATCAGTCCCGAATCGGGTTGTAAACTGCCCGTAATTAAATTCAGAAAGGTTGATTTTCCGGTGCCATTGTCACCGATAATTCCCACTTTTTCGGCGCGCGAAAACTTGTAGGTAAAATTTTCGACAAGTTTTATTCCAGGAAATTCTTTTGAAACGTTCTCGAGTTCCACAATTTTTTTGCCTAACCGTGCCGATTTTACATTCAGGGTTACCGCATCATTCTGGTATTTCTGAGCTGCTTTGTCTTTTAAGTCGTAAAAAGCATTAATTCGATATTTTGCTTTATGGCTGCGAGCCTGTGGCATTCGGCGCATCCATTCGATTTCGGTACGCAGCAGGTTTTTGGCCTTGGTAACTGTGGCTTGCTGCATTTCAATCCGCTCGTCGCGTTTTTCAAGAAAATAGGAGTAATTACCCTGATAACGGTAAATCTGGTTGTCTTCCATTTCCAGGATTTCGTTGCACACGCGGTCGAGAAAATAGCGGTCGTGCGTAACCATCAGCAGTGTCGATTTTGTTTTTTCGAGATAGGTTTCGAGCCACTCAATCATTTCGAGGTCGAGGTGGTTGGTGGGTTCATCCAGAATCAGCAGGTCGGGTTTATTGATGAGTACTTTTGCCAGTGCAAGCCTTTTCTTTTGTCCACCTGAAAGTTCGCCGGTTTTTTGTTCAAGGTTAATGATTTTTAATTGCGAAAGAATTTGTTTGATTTCAACTTCGATGTCCCAGGCATTCAGTTCGTCCATTTTTGCCGAAATCTCAGCTACTTTGTGCTGGTCGTTTTTGGCAATAGCTAACTCAAATGCTTTTATAGTCCGCAGTTTTTCGTTGTCGGAAACAAAAATTTCCTCAATCACCGTATGTTCGGGGTTGAGTTGAGGAATTTGTTCGAAATAGCCGATGTTTACATCGTTTGTTATGGTAACTTTTCCGTTATCAGCGGTTTCTTTTCCGGACAGAATATCGAGCAGTGTCGATTTTCCGGTACCGTTACGCGCAATCAGCGCCACTTTCTGACCCTCAAAAATGGTCATCGAAATGTTTTCGAACAGCAGCACTTCGCTCCAACGTTTCGAAAGATTTTCACCCTGTAGTAACGGTCTCATGAGTATAATTTAAGTGTAAACTGAACTTTCAATGATGCATTATTGCGCATTCACAAGTGTTGTATCGGCAGCTTGCTGTTCTTGTTGATGTTTTTTTTCAATCAAAAGCGACAGATACGCCGGAACACTGGTTGAGAACATGTTGTTTGGCGAGTTGGTTAACACCGCAATTCCAGTTTCGTAATCAGGGCAAACCGCAATTTCGGCCTGGTAACCTGAAACATAGCCACTGTGTTGGGCAATGGTATGGTTTTTATATTTTATAATTCGCCAGCCCAGTGCGTAATGTTTTGTGCCGAGTGCACCCCAGTTGCGGTAGTAGCTTCTTTTCAAAGGTGTTTCGATTTGTGGATTGAAAGTAATTTGCCTTGCTTCAGTCGGGAAAAGGTCATCGTCATCGCCAGAAATGGCAAGCAGAAACTGGCCCATATCAGAAATACTGGCATTTACACCCGCAGCCGGGGCGGTTGAATAATAGCGGTTGTTCAGTTTTAAAACCTTGTAGCTTTTTTCGGTTTGCTGGTGCGGCAATGCTTTGTTTGTGCTGCTTTCAAACGATTCAAAATCGAGTGAAGCATTTTTCATCCCGAAAGGCTCGAAAACCGTTTCTTTCATCACCTGCTGATAGGTTTTGTGTGTTTTGGCCTGAATAACCGGATCGAACAGACTGAACATCACATTCTGGTAGCCATAAACTTTTCCGGGAGGTGCTGCTATTTCAGCTTCGTTCAGTCTTGAAATAATCAGGTCAAGCGGAACAAGGTCTTCCACCAACATATCAAAAGCATGAGGTTCCAAACCTGATGAATGGCTTAACAAATGTCTGACGGTCAGATTTTTTGTGCTCTCATCGTTTTTTAACCTGAACCCGGGAATCAGGTCGGCTACTTTTTCATCGAGCCCCACCACATTTTCGTTTACCAGAATTCCTGCAAGTACGCCAGTAACAGTTTTTGATACCGAAGCCAGCCTGAAAAGCGTGTTTTCATCCACCGGATTATTTTCTCCGATTGTTTTCACCCCAAAACATTTTGAAAAAACAATCTGCCCTTTGTAAGTAATTACAACGGCTCCACCCACTGCATCCGACGAATCGTTTGCAGCGTTGTAAATACTGTCGAATTGTGTGAGAACATCCTTTATTTCTTTTGAATGGTCAACCGGAATTACCTGCTCAATTATCTTTTCCATTGCCGGTTTATCCTGAACAAAGGTGTACCCGACAACCAGCGTGACAATAGCAACAATGAGAAAAATAATAAGCAGAATGTATTTTTGTTTCGGCATAAAAGATATGGTCTATTTGAAAAATTCAGCGCCGAAGATACAAAAATCTGCCAAAAACGGTTTGAAGGGAACAGGTCGTTAAAACGTAACCGATGAATAGGTTTTTCTGTTATTTTCGTTCAAAAACTTTAACATGCGTAAAAAGGAACTCTTTGATTTCGTTATTGATTATTTTCAGCGCGAAATGCCTGTGGCTGAGACAGAGCTTGACTACAACGATAATCCGTTTGAATTGCTTGTGGCAGTTATCCTTTCAGCGCAATGCACCGATAAAAGAGTCAATCAAATTACTCCTGATTTGATGAAACGATTTCCAACACCTCAGAAAATGGCGGAGGCTGATCCGGCAGAAGTTTTCGATTATATCCGCTCGTGTTCATATCCAAACAACAAATCGAAACACCTGGTTGGCATGGCGCAAAAACTGGTTGAATTGTTTAATGGTGAGGTGCCGGGTGAAATAGATGAATTACAAAAACTTCCGGGTGTTGGCCGGAAAACAGCAAATGTAATTGCATCGGTGGTGTTTAATAAACCGGCGATGGCAGTTGATACCCATGTTTTCAGGGTGGCTGCGCGGATTGGGTTAAGTGTTGATTCGAAAACACCGTTCGAAACCGAAAAGCAATTGGTGAAATATATTCCCGAGGAACTAATCCCCAAAGCACATCACTGGCTTATTTTGCACGGGCGTTACGTTTGCCTGGCACGCAGCCCGAAATGCGAAAAATGCGGATTAACTGCAGTATGCAAGCACTACCAGAAAAGTATTGAGATATGAGTATTGAGTACTGAGTAAAAAAAGGATGGCGGTTATCGTTGTTTTAGGTGAAAGTGATTTTGGGAGATTGGTGGAGACTCCTATAGATTGAACTATTCATGCATTCCCATATTTTCTTCATTCATTCATTCATTCATGCATTGTAGCATTTACGCATTCCCACTTTCTCATCCCAGCGCTACATCAAGTAACATCATGGTGGCAAACCCCAGCATTGCACCAATGGTCGAAAGGTCGGTTTCGTTGCCGGTTTGCGACTCAGGAATCAGTTCTTCAACTACAACAAATATCATTGCGCCGGCTGCAAACGAAAGTGCAAACGGAAGTATCGGATTCATTACAAAAACCAGGTAAGCGCCTAAAACAGCGGCAATTGGTTCTACAATTCCTGAAAGCTGCCCGTAATTAAATGCTTTTAATCTCGAAAAACCTTCACGTCGCAAAGGAATTGAAACTGCAGCTCCTTCAGGAAAATTCTGTAACCCGATACCCATAGCAAGTGCAATCGCACCGGCAAGCGATGTGGCATCGGGTGTACTTGCCAAAACGCCAAAAGCAACACCTACTGCCAAACCTTCGGGAATGTTGTGTAGCGTGATTGCCATTACCAGTAAAACACTGCGTTGCCAATTGGTGTGAATACCTTCGGCCTTATCAATCTTTAGCCCCATGTGCAAGTGAGGTAATAAACGGTCGATGAGGTAAAGAAAGGCACCACCAGCCAAAAACCCGGTCAGGGCCGGAATCCAAGGAACTCCGCCTTTGGCTTCAGTCATTGTAATGGCAGGATTCAGCAGCGACCAGAAACTGGCAGCAATCATAACTCCGGCAGCAAAACCGAGCATCGAGTTGAGTACTTTCTGATTGATTTCCTTAAAAAAGAAAACCATGGCCGAACCAAGTGCTGTCAGTCCCCAGGTAAAAAGGGCAGCCATTAATGCCAGCAAAACTGGGTTGATTTGAAGTAACCATTCAATATTCATGTGGAAATTGTTTTTCCGTAAAATTAGCAAAAACTGCTTATTTGGAATTGAAAAAAATATTGGGGTTAAATAGTTGAATGGTATTATTTTGATGTAACCTGTTTGTGAAATATGGGAAATTTAAGATTGCCAAATAATGATTTTTAATGAAACTTATTACATTTGCGCAAAGGAAATGTTTAACTTAAAAAATCGCTAGTTATGGCATACAAAATTTCTGAAGAGTGTATTGCATGTGGAACATGCATTGATGAGTGTCCGGTGGATGCAATTTCTGAAGGTGATATCTATAAGATTGACGCCAGTCTTTGTACCGACTGTGGTTCATGTGCAGAAGTTTGCCCGGTTGAAGCTATTTCGATAGACGAATAATCCGGACAACATAAATTATTACAAGCCTGTTCTGTTTCTGCAGAGCAGGCTTTTTTATTATTTCCGAACCGATGAATCCCGAATGATGAGGTCAGTTGGCATTTCAATGGTTTGAAAACCTGTATGTTGTGATTTGTTTGCAATTTGTTCAATTAAAAGCCATGCAGCTTTTTTACCCATGAAAAAACCCGGCTGTTGCACTATACTGATCGAAGGAGTGACCACTTCTGAAAATGGTTCATTGCTAAATCCCATCACAAGAATATCTTCCGGAATCCTTATGCCAATACTTTTCAGGTAAATAATTGAACTTAATGCAGTTGTGTCGTTGGCGCAAAAAATGGCACCAATTGTATTATTGTCTTTTAATAAAGTCTGAATTGCAACAGTTCCTTCCTCGCTACGTCGATGATTATTAATAATCATTGAACGATTGAACTTTATTCCTGCATCTTCCAACGCCTTTAAATATCCGGCTTGCCTGTTTTCGTAAATCTTCAGATTTAACGGGCCGCCAATATGGGCAATTTATTTGGCCCCCTGTTCAATGAGGTGTTTTGTTGCAAGATACGCTCGTTCAAAATCATCAACCTATGCGCATCAATTTCATCAACCACACGGTCGAAAAAAACCAATGGAGTATTCTTGGCCGGAAAAAGTTTCAGATGGTCACACTGCATGGTTTCCATGGCTATCGAAATGATAATTCCATCAACACGGTTGGTGAAAAATGTATGGGCAATTTTGGTTTCTTTTTCAAACTGGTCGTTCGATTTCGAAATTGTAACAGTAAAACCTGATTTGTATGCCATGTCTTCGATACTACTGATGACAGATGAAAAGATGGCGGAATTCTGGCCAATTCCGGCTATGTAAAAGGCGAAAACGATTTGTAAAATCATTAATTTTCGTCATCCGGCGAAGCGATGATTGAGGATTAAAAAATTACAGGATGAAAAAAACAGTTTTAAAGCTGATCATTATTGCGACTTTTTTTGTTTCATGCAATTCAAAAGCTCAACTTACATTTAGAAACCCTTTAAATGTTATCAGAACTGATGAAGCGATTGTGCTGACCCAAGCACAGTTATCTCAAAAAATAAAGTTGGAAGACGGGAATTTGCCGGTTTTTAAAACAACAAAAGGAGAGTTGATTCCCAGTCGGGTTGACGATTTAGATGGAGATGGTAATTGGGATGAAGTTGTTTTGGTTTTCGATATGGAAGCTGGAGAAACAAAAACTGTTACCATTAAACAAGTAGCTCTGTCTGCGTACCCTGTGTTCGAAAAAAACACCAATTTGAGGCTGGGAATCAAACAGGATGACGGCAGTTTTAAAGAGGTTGATAATTATCGTGCGCTTCCTTGTAACGATGGTTTCGAGATAATAGCACAAGCCGAAAGTGTAAATTGGGAAAACGATAAAATTGCGTTCCGCGTGTATTTCGATTGCAGAAATGTGAAAGACCTGTTTGGAAAACTGAAGCCTGAAATGATAATCGATAAAATTCAAACTCCTGAATTACCCAGCTATCACGAGTTGGCCGATTGGGGAATGGATGTTTTGCATTGCGGAAGTTCATTGGGCTCAGGTGGCTTGGCGCTGATGAGGAATGACTTGCTATTCAGGCTGGGTTCTACCGAAGTGTATGAATACAAAAAAATAGTGGAAGACCCGTTGCGATCGGTTTTTGAACTGCGTTACTCGGGTTGGAATGTGGATGGGGAAATGCTTGAAGCTGTTGAAAAAATCCCGGTTTATCCGGGCAAATACTGGTTTGAATCGGAAGTTACTGTAAATGGGTGCAAGGAAGGAGACCAGATTGTTACAGGTATTGTAACCAGTAAGTTGAAGCGTGAACCGTTTGAAATGACAGCCGGCGATTTCAGGTGCATCGGCATCCACGATATTCAGTCGTTGAACAACGATGAACTTGGCATGGCGGTTCTTGTTCAGGCAAGTGAAGCCGGGAGAATCGGAAGAACTTCTGATATTAATTTCTTTGCCTTGGGCGACAGAACAGTTGTTGAAAAGAATTTCAGCCACACCATTGCCGAAACATATTATATCGGGCAAAACTGTAAAACCAATGTTCCTGCGAAACATGATTTCTTTTCGGTTTGGGGACTTGAAAAAGAACAGTGGAAAACTGAAGAAGGATTCAGAAAATATATTTCAGCGGGAGCTGAAAAGCTTTCTTCGCCATTGGTTATCAACTAAATTCTTCCTCAATCACCCAATCACAAAAACAACTGAATCCAGCCCTGAATAACTTTTCCGGTTTCAGGGTCGAGTTGCGAACCAAACATGCTGTGCGGAATTGAATACATAATAATCATAACAATAGAAGCGATGATTGTGTAACCAGGTTTCTCCGATTTTCGGTTCATAAACCATGCAAGCGCCCAGAAAAGAAATGCAATTAATGTTTTATTATCGGTTAAATCCCAAGCAAACGGAATACCAGCCCATAATTCTCCAAAGGCATATTTCTGGACCAAAGGGCCCAAAATTAAACCTCCTGCAAAAAGAAAGATAACAGTAAGATTTCCGTAAAATCTGAAACTTACATGTTTAAAAACCGCCATAATTCCAGCCACATTACCAAGAAACATGGCAAAAAACATAAAAATAATATGTGGTATTAATACTATGGCAGGTACTTCCCCTTTAAACCTGATAAGTACAGGTTCACCCTCATTAAGTGCAAAAGTCTGATCTCCATTTTTAAGCGTTATTTTATACTCATATTTACCTGCAGGTGGCAGATTTGGAAGTGCTGCCGATAACTTTTCATCGTCACGTAACATGTTAACTTCAATCCACGGATTGTTAGTGGGAAATTGTTTAAAAAATAAAGTTCCCGAAATCTGAGTATCGGGTATTGATAAATCAATCTTACAATCGGTTGTGCCACCGTGGCTCCTGACTAATTTGAATCTGTACTCCTGACTGTCAATCACAACACTTACTTTTTTATCATAAGTAGGTCCTGTTTTGCGTTGATAAATTATGGCGGCAAATGTGATAAAAACGGCTAAAATCCAGTAGAAGGCGACTTTCATGTAAATAAATTTTTTGAATTGCACAAGTATAACAGGTTTATGGAAATAAAGTTTGCAGGCCTTGAAAAATCTTGCTGTTCAAAATATTTTTATAAGCTTCATTAAATCAATGATTTTTGATGTCGTTTTTCTATTTTTTGCTGTCGATTTTAAAAAAAAAGTTGTAAAACATGGTTTTGATGATGTTATTTATTCATTATACTTGTATTTTTAAATTTCTTTAACATTTAAAAATGTTTTGGGAATAACGTACCCAAAAAATTTGGAGGTTGAAGAAAAATTTGATGAAACATGAAGATACTAACTAAATGATTAAGATTATGGATTAAACTTATTGTTCAAAAAATTTCAAACTTTTTTACCAATTCAAAAATTAATTTAAACTAAAAATGTATGGAAAAAAAATGCTTTAAAGGCTTTATTGCCTTTTTATTGCTTGCTGTTGTGATGTCATTTTCCAATGGCGTTTACGCACAGCAAAAGACGATTCAGGGTAAAATTACCGATTCAAATAGTAACGCATTACCGGGAGTTTCAGTTGTGGTTAAAGGTACAGCAGTCGGTACCGTTACTAATGCCGATGGTGAATATTCTTTAAGTGTTCCT
>DYSZ01000075.1 GCA_020726265.1 Draconibacterium orientale | reverse complement strand
CGATTTAAAATTTTCTGAAATGACTGATTTCAAACGTACACTGATAACCACCGCGTTGCCGTATGCCAACGGCCCGATTCACATTGGCCACCTGGCCGGCGTTTATGTTCCGGCTGATATTTATGCCCGTTACCTGCGGCTGAAAAACGAAGATGTGATAATGATTGGCGGGTCTGACGAACACGGTGTGCCAATTACTTTAAAAGCAAAAAACGAGGGAATTACTCCGCAGGATGTGGTGGATAAATTCCATAAAATCATCAAGGAATCGTTTCAGAAATTCGGGATTTCGTTTGATGTTTATTCGCGTACCAGCGCCAAAATTCATCACGAAACCGCATCAGAAATTTTCAGAAAATTATACGATACCGGTAAGTTGATAGAAAAAACCTCGGAACAATATTACGATGAGGAAAACAAACAGTTTTTAGCCGACCGTTACATTACAGGCACCTGCCCCAAATGCGGCTTCGAACGCGCTTACGGCGACCAGTGCGAAAGCTGCGGAACCGCGCTCAGCCCCACGGAACTAATTAACCCCGTTTCGATGATTAGCGGAAACCAGCCGGTTTTAAAGGAAACCAAACACTGGTACATGCCGCTCGACCAGTACGAACCGTGGTTACGTGAGTGGATTCTGGAAGGGCACAAAGAGTGGAAACCCAATGTTTACGGGCAATGCAAATCGTGGATCGACAGTGGACTGCTGCCACGCGCCGTTACCCGCGACCTCGATTGGGGAGTTCCGGTACCCATTGAAGGAACCGAAGGTAAAGTGCTGTATGTTTGGTTCGATGCACCTATCGGTTATATTTCGGCAACAAAAGAATTGTTCAACACACTCTCCCCCACGGGGAGAGATGGAGAGGGGCTTTGGGAAAAATACTGGAAAGACCCTGAAACCCGCATGTTACATTTTATTGGGAAAGACAATATTGTTTTTCACTGTATCATTTTCCCTGTTGTGCTGAAAGCTGAAGGAACTTACAATCTGCCCGAAAATGTGCCGGCCAACGAGTTCCTGAACCTCGAAAACGATAAAATATCAACATCGCGCAACTGGGCGGTTTGGCTGCACGAATATCTCGAAGAGTTCCCCGGCAAGGAGGATGTACTTAAGTATGTTTTAACCGCCAATGCACCCGAAACCAAAGACAACGATTTTACCTGGAAAGATTTTCAGGCACGCAACAATAATGAACTGGTGGCTGTGCTGGGTAATTTTGTCAATCGTGCGTTGGTGCTTACCCAAAAATATTTCGATGGCAAAGTGCCTGCATCCGGTGAATTGACCGGCACAGACAAGGAAACGCTTGCTTCAATCACATCAATTAAAACCGAAGTTGAAAAAAGCATCGATAGTTTCAGGTTCCGCGAAGCGCTGAAAAATGCAATGGTTCTGGCACGTTTGGGTAACAAATATCTGGCCGACGAAGAGCCGTGGAAGGTAATCAAAACTGACGAAGAAAGGGTGAAAACCGTGCTCAACATCAGTTTGCAGATTACAGCCAATCTTACCATTTGCCTCGAACCCTTCCTTCCGTTCAGCATGAACAAACTGCGCGGTTTTATCAATCTTGAAAAACTGGATTGGGAAAAACTGGGCGACACAAATCTGTTGGCTGCTGGTCATCGGTTAAATACACCTGAACTGCTTTTCGAGAAAATTGAAGACGATGTGATTGAAAAGCAGGTTCAGAAATTGCTGGATACCAAAAAAGCCAACGAACTGGCCCAGGCCAAAGCAGCACCTGCCAAGGAAAATATTGAGTACGACGATTTCAGCAAAATGGATATTCGCGTTGGGACCATTCTTGAGGCCGAAAAAGTGGCCAAAACTAAAAAGCTGCTTAAACTGAAAATCGACACAGGAATTGACCAGCGTACTGTGGTTTCGGGCATTGCCGAATATTACGAACCCGAAGCGCTGATTGGCAAGCAGGTTTCTATTCTGGTAAACCTCGCACCTAAAACCCTGAAAGGCATTGAGTCGCAGGGAATGATTTTGTGTGCTGAAAATGCCGACGGTTCGCTGTCGATTGTGCAGCCAGACCAGAAAGTAAAAAATGGGGCCGAGGTAAAATAAAAGCCCCCTCCCAGCCTCCCCCGAGGAGGAGGAGTAGGAAAAAACAAGAAAGAAGATGATTCGCATTCATAGGACAAATTCAGAACACGGTGATTTTGTTCAGCTGGTTTCCCGGCTGGATAAATTGCTTGCCGATCTGGATGGCCGCGAACACGATTTTTACGCCCAGTTCAACAAAATCGACAAAATAAAACATACTGTTGTGGCGTATTCCGATGAAATGCCTGTTGCCTGCGGGGCAATCAAGGAATTCGACACCGGAACGATGGAAGTGAAACGGATGTTTACAGCCGACAGCCAGCGAGGAAAAGGGGCTTGCCACACAAGTTTTGACTGAACTTGAAAAATGGGCGCTGGAACTGGGTTATTCAAAATGTATTCTTGAAACCGGCAAACGACTGCCCGATGCGGTTCGGCTTTATGAAACCTAGGGTTACAGGCTGATTCCCAATTACGGACAATATGTTGAAATGGAAAATAGTATTTGCTTTTAGAAAAAAATAAAGAAGCCCTCCTGACCTCCCCGAAGGGGAGGAACAGTATCCCCCCTGGGGGATTATAGGGGGCTTCCATTCGCAGTTCATCTTACCGCTTTTGCGGGTAGCTGGCTGCACTAAATATCGAAACCGCTTTCCTACGGGAGGGCGGTTTTATATTTCAGACTAACAGATTCTGAGATTTGAGTAGTGAGACCAGGAAATTAGTATTGAAATTTGATGTTTGGAATTTGATTATTGAAATTTGAGATGTGGTCTTGCCTCAGGCGAGATGGATTTTCACTAAATGACGATGATCAGCAACAGCAGCACCGCCAATAGCATGTAAAGTATAAACTGGTTGCGGACAAGAAGCCCCAGAAGAATCAGAATTTCAACTTCCTCGTTGCACGCTGTGTGCAGCTCAATATCGCCTTTGTCTTTGGTAACAAATTCATTGGATGTAAAAGTGATAATCTCGGTGCCGTTGTATTTCCAGGCCCAGCACGACTGCCAGAAGTTTTTTATTTCAAGCTCAAACCGTTTGCCGTTCAGCACAACATCGCTGCGCGGATTAAAAATATTCACCATCACAGTTCCCAGCAAAGCCTGGTCGTTGGCATCGTAAATCTCCAGTTTCGAAAGAAAAAACTCGCGGTTCAGCATAAACAGTTTGCCGTTAATCATCGCTTGTGCCTGCGAACTTACCATGCTTTCCCACTGAATCTTCCCGATGTGTTCCGTCCCCTGCCGCAACTCTAGCTTCGACCCGAAAATATCTTTCACCCACTGTAGCTTTTCCATTCCTTCATTTCTTCAAACGGGAACGCAATTTATAAAAAATCATCCATGGTAAACTTGTTGAAACTGCCCGATTCGTCTGTATTTACGTTTTTTTAGAATCTTTAACAGGCACAAAAATTTCATTTTTGTACCCCGATATTTATCTGCTCCGTTCCTCTTTGATTCTGACAAAATTGCAATTCGTTATTTTAATCAAAAATTAACTGGTTTGTTTCCTAAATATGATTTTTGTTCATACGGTTTTAATAACCTGCACAGTACAGGCGGTAAGTGTTTCAAATCGACTAATTTTGCGGCACGATTTTCAAAAATAATTTTCAACATGACTAATAACGATAAAAAGCTTTTTACCGATTTTGCGCCCGTTACCACCGATGAATGGGAAGCAAAAATCAATGCCGACTTAAAAGGCAAAGATTATGAAAGGGCACTCGTTTGGAAAACCTGGGAAGGGTTTAACGTTCGCCCGTATTACCGCGCCGAAAACCTGAAGAACATAAGTTATCTCGATACTTTGCCGGGAGAATTTCCGTTTGTACGCGGCAACGAAAAAACCGGCAACAACTGGTTAATCAGGCAAAACATTTTAGTAACCGATTTTGCAGCCGCCAACAAAAAAGCGCTCGAAATTTTGGGCAAAGGCGTTAATTCAATCGGGTTTTATTTCAGCGATTGTGCCACAATAAACAATGAAACATTGGGAGTTTTGCTGAACAACATTTGTTTGGAAGCCGCCGAAATCAACCTGGTTTGCCCCGATGATTCGGTTGAATGTGCCGAAGCATTTGCCCAATTTGTGGACAACGGAAAGTGGACCAACGAAAATGTGGTGGCTTCAGCTTCCATCGACCCCATCGGAACTCTTGTTTTAAAAGGAAAATGGTCGGAAGAAGCGCTTACGGCGTTAAAACCTGCAATCGAAAAAACAAGGGTTATCAAAAACTTCCGCATTATTGGCATTCACGGGAAATTCTTTGCCAACAGCGGCGCATCCATCGTTCAGGAGCTTGCCTTTTCACTGGCCGAGGGTGCTGAATATTTAACCCTCCTCACCGACATGGGCGCGAAAGCCGACGATGTGGCCAAATCCATAAAATTCAATTTTGGCATTGGCAACAACTACTTTATGGAAATTGCCAAACTGCGCGCTGCACGCTTTTTGTGGGCGCAAATTGTAAAAGCATATAATCCTGCGTCCGACTGTGCTGCCAAATTAATTGCCCACAGCGAAACCAACCGATACAATAAAACCGTGTACGATCCCAATGTAAACATGCTTCGCACACAAACCGAAGCCATGTCGGCTGCGTTGGGTGGGGCGCACTCAATTACAGTGCTGCCGTTTAACGCCATTTACGAAGACCCGACCGATTTTTCGGAACGCATTGCGCGAAACCAGCAGATTTTGCTAAAAGAAGAATCGCACCTCGACAAAATTGCCGATGCTGCCGCAGGTTCATACTACATCGAAACCCTCACTGATTCGCTGGTGAACGAAACATGGAAACTGTTCCTCGACATTCAGGAAAAAGGCGGTTTTGTTGCTGCTTTCAAACAGGGTTTTATTCAGGCCGAAATCAAAAAGATGGCAGCCAGCCGCGATAAAAACATTGCTTTGCGCCGCGAAAATCTTTTGGGAACCAACCAGTTTCCAAATTTCAACGAGAAAATCACTGCTGAATTTGACGGCTCACTTTTCATCCCAGTTGATTTAACTTCCGATGATGCCGAGGTGGAAACCTTAAAACCGTATCGCAGTGCGCAGGCTTTCGAAGCTTTGCGCTACACCACCGACGTGTACTCGAAAACAAACAAACGTCCGCTGGCATTTATGCTTACCATCGGGAACCTCACTTTCCGCAAGGCACGCGCACAGTTCAGCTGCAACTTTTTTGCAGTGGCCGGCTTCGAAGTAATCGACAACAACGGGTTCGAAACTATTGAAGAAGGAATTGCCGCAGCCCGCGCTGCCAAAGCCGATTTGGTTGTTCTGTGCAGCTCCGACGAGGAATATGCCGAACTGGCGCCCAAAGCAGCCCCACTGATGAAAAACGAAATTCTTGTGGTTGCCGGCGCTCCTGCCTGTCAGAAAGAACTGGAAGAACAGGGAATCACCAATTTCATCAGCATGAAAAGCAATATTCTGGAGGAATTGAAAGGATATCAAAATAAACTGGGAATCTGACATGTGTTTTGAAGTTGTCATTTCGAAGGAGGCACGACTGAGAAATCTGCTGATTATGAAAGATTTCTCCCTATGGTCGAAATGACATTTCAGACAGCATCCAGAATCAAAAATCAAAAAATATGAAACCGAATTTTAAAAACATAAATATCAAAGCAGTCGCTCAACAGGAAAACACTGCTGAATGGATTGCCAAAAAGAGGATTGAAAAAAACTGGATTACACCGGAGCAGATTCCGGTGAAACCGGTTTACACAAAAGAAGACCTCGAAGGCATGGAACATTTGAACTACGCCGCCGGTGTGGCGCCATTCCTCCGCGGGCCGTATTCTTCGATGTATGTAATGCAGCCCTGGACTATCCGCCAGTACGCAGGTTTTTCAACTGCTGAAGAATCAAACGCATTTTATCGTCGCAACCTCGCTGCCGGACAAAAAGGTTTGTCGGTGGCATTCGACCTTGCCACCCACCGCGGTTACGACTCCGACCATCCCCGTGTTATTGGTGATGTTGGAAAAGCAGGTGTGGCCATCGACTCAATTCTGGATATGAAAATCCTTTTTGACCAGATTCCGCTCGATAAAATGTCGGTGTCGATGACCATGAACGGTGCAGTTTTGCCGGTTCTGGCTTTTTACATCGTTACCGGACTGGAACAGGGCGCAACCCTCGAACAACTTTCAGGAACCATTCAAAACGACATTCTGAAAGAGTTCATGGTGCGCAACACGTACATTTATCCACCCGGATTCTCAATGAAAATCATTGCCGATATTTTTGAATTTACTTCGCAAAAAATGCCGAAGTTCAATTCAATCTCCATTTCGGGTTACCACATGCAGGAAGCCGGTGCCACTGCCGATATAGAAATGGCTTACACACTGGCCGACGGGCTTGAATACCTCCGTGCCGGTATCAATGCCGGAATGGACATCGACGCGTTTGCCCCACGGTTGTCGTTCTTCTGGGCAGTGGGCATGAACCATTTTATGGAAATCGCCAAAATGCGCGCTGCCCGAATGATTTGGGCCAAACTGGTAAAACAGTTCAACCCGAAAAACCCGAAATCGATGGCGCTGCGTACGCACTCACAAACTTCGGGCTGGTCGCTCACAGAGCAAGACCCGTTTAACAATGTAGGCAGAACCGCCATTGAAGCGATGGCAGCCGCGCTGGGTCACACCCAGAGTTTGCATACAAACGCGCTCGATGAAGCGATTGCGTTGCCAACCGATTTCTCGGCACGCATTGCCCGAAATACACAGATTTATCTGCAACAGGAAACGGAAATTTGTCGCTCGGTTGACCCCTGGGCAGGTTCGTATTATGTAGAAGCGCTGACACACGAACTGGCTCAAAAAGCCTGGGCGCTTATCGAAGAAGTTGAAAAACTGGGTGGAATGGCAAAAGCCATTGAAACCGGTGTGCCGAAAATGCGCATTGAAGAAGCTGCCGCCCGTGCACAAGGGAAAATCGACGGTGGTACACAAACCATTGTGGGGGTAAACAAATACCGGCTCGAAAAAGAAGACCCAATTGATATTCTCGAAATCGATAACACAGCCGTTCGTTTGTCGCAGATTGAACGCTTAAAAACTTTGCGTGCCAACCGGAATGAGGCTGAAGTTCAGGCTTCGCTGGCTGCCATAACAAAAGCTGCTGAAACAGGCAAAGGCAATTTGCTTGAACTGGCTATTGATGCAGCAAAAAAACGTGCATCTTTGGGAGAAATTTCGGATGCCTGCGAAAAAGTGGCAGGACGTTACAAAGCAGTAATCAGAACAATTGAAGGCGTGTACAAATCGGAAGCACAAGGAAAAGACGAGTTTAAGGAAGCTCAGGAGCTGGCAGCAAAATTTGCCGGAATTGAAGGCCGCCAGCCACGTATTATGATTGCCAAAATGGGTCAGGATGGTCACGACCGCGGCGCAAAAGTGGTTGCCACGGGTTATGCCGACATCGGGTTTGATGTGGACATGGGACCGCTGTTCCAGACTCCGGAAGAAGCTGCCAAACAGGCCGTTGAAAACGACGTGCACGTACTTGGCGTTTCATCGCTGGCAGCAGGACACAAAACGTTGGTGCCTGCCGTTATCGAAGAGCTGAAAAAGCTGGGTCGCGACGATATTATGGTGATTTGCGGTGGAGTGATTCCGGCGCAGGATTACCAGTATTTATATGATGCCGGTGCTGTGGCCATTTTTGGTCCGGGCAGCAGCGTTGCCACAGCCGGTAAAAAGATTTTGGAGATTTTGATTGAGGCATATAAATAAAAGTACAGAGTAATCAGTATAAAGTATTGAGTACAAGGACTAAGAAAAGATTAGAAAGCCGGTTCCGCAAGGGGCCGGCTTTCTCATTGGGTGACGCGGTTTTCGAACCGCGATTTTATGATAGATTCTCCGGCGGTTAAAAACCACCGACTCCGAATGCGCTGCCTAACCGTTTCAACGCTTCTTCCAATGTACTGCGCGGACAACCGATGTTGAGCCGCTGCCAGCCGTCGCCGCCGCTGCCAAATTTGCCGCCGTTGTTTAAACCAACTCCGGCCTTTTCAACGGCGAATTTCATCAGTTCGGCATCCTTCATTCCATAAGCGCTGAAATCGAGCCAAATAAGATAAGTGGCTTCGGGCCTCATCACCTTTACCATAGGCAGGTGTGTGGCAAAATAGCTTTCGAGCAAAAGGTAGTTTTCCCAAAGGTAATCAAGCAGTTCATCGAGCCACTCGTCGCCGTGCGTGTAAGCTGTTTCAAGCGCCACAGTACCAAAAATATTGCCCATTTCCAGGTGCCCCACCCCGATGGCTCTTTCAAACCGGGCCATTTTTACTTTGTCGGGGATAATTACAAGCGACGACGACAACCCGGCCACGTTAAACGTTTTGCTGGGTGCCATCGAAATCATACAGTTCCGGGCAATTTCGGGCGAAAGCGTTGCCAGCGGAATATGCTTATTCCCTTTAAAAATCAGGTCGGAATGAATCTCGTCGGAGATTATCATGATTTTGTTTTCAAGACAAATGGCGGCCAGTTCTTCAAGTTCTTCGCGTGTCCACACCATGCCACCCGGGTTTTGCGGATTGCTGAGCAAAAGCAGTTTTGTATTCTTTGTAATCTTCGATTTCAAATCGTCAAAATCGAAGGTATAGCGGCCATTTACAATTTTCAGCGGGTTCTCCGTCATTTTGCGATTGGTACCTTTTACACAATCGAAAAACGGGAAATACACAGGCGGTTGTACCACCACCTCGTCGCCGGGTTTTGAAAAAGCTTCGATGGCAAAAGTTAGGCCTGCCACCACTCCGGGACTGAACGAAATCCACTCTTTCTGAATCTCCCAGTTGTGCCGTCGTTTCATCCAGCCAATCACTGCATCAAAATACGATTCGCCACGGAAAGTGTAGCCAAAAATTTCGTGTCCGGCGCGGCGCTTCACAGCATCCACAATAAATGGCGGGGTTTTGAAATCCATGTCGGCCACCCACAACGGGAGCACTCCAGCGTCGCCAAACATCCGCACGCGCCCGTCGTATTTAATGCAGTTGGTACCTTCACGCGGTACTATTTCATCGAAATTATATTTTCCCATTCTTATCAGATTTCAATTTTACGGAGGTAATTCAAATCATTATCCCACTCCACTTTTAACACAAAATCAAAACGGTTCAGATCGAGGCAAAGTTCAAAGTCGGCCTGTGGCGACCAGCTTTGTTTTTCGGGGTCGAAGAACCGCGCCCCCGAACCGGTGCGGATAATTTCTACCATTTCAGCAAAATTGTTGGGTTCTCCTTCCAATTCATTTTTTATCCATTCGGCACAAAGCGTGTCTTCGTCGGTGGGGTATTCACAGGCGTAACCCATACAAACCAGCGAAACAACCGCCGGATTTTGCTGCCTGATATAACGCACAATGGCACCGGCATTTACAAAACTTCCGGTGATGATTTCAGCGGAATCTGTTGCATTGGCAATTCCCTGCGTACCCGAACTGGTGGTGTGCACCAGCGTTTTCCCGGCTATTTTTTCAACCACCAGCAACGAAGGTGAATTGCCAAAATCGAAACTTTCGGGTTTTTGTTCGTTGCGTTCGCCCAGCAAAATATACTGCGGGGTTTGTTCCTTTAAACGATAAGCCAAATCGATGCTGCCCACCGGGATAATTTTTGCCGCTCCCGAATGGTAAGCATAACAAGTGGTTGAAAAAGCCCTGAAAACATCAATAATTACGGTTAACCCGCGGGCTTCGCGCGCACCATCGAGCAATTGAAGGATTTGAATTTCCATTGAAAAAAATTTTCCGAAAGTAATTATTTTACCCGCTAACAGAAGATTTCAGCGGTTTGTATTTTCGTTATTTATTCTCAGAATTTCGGCAATTATATTTTCTGAAATGCGAAAATCAGTGTTCAGTAACTTATCAATGAGTGGTTTGACTTTACTAATAATTCCCCTCTGTTTTGCCTTATTTATTACACCTAAAGTTCCGGTAATTTTCAAATTCAATTTCCCGGCCAGTTTTCTTGCGTTCAAATCATCTAAAAGCAATAAAGCATCTTCTGTTTCTTTTGCTAAAGCGATGGCACTTGCTTCACCCAATCGACTTGGGTGCATAAAAATTCCTGATACTTTTTATCCTTAACTGAATGAATTTTTATCCATATCAGGCAAAGAATCTCCATATTCACTTGCAATCTCTGGAGTTGTTACAATTGTATCATAAACCATTTTTAATAGTTCAAGCTCTCCTATTTTATCAAAGAGGATCAAACTACTTGTATCTGAAATGATAATGTTATGCATTGGCAAAATCGGAATGTAAATCTTCTATAGAGGTACTAAATATTGATACTCCGTATCGTCCGAGAATTTCTATAAAAGCCCTTTTTGATAATCCGGCAATTTGTGCAGCCTGTCCTGAAAAAAGTTTTCCTTCTTCATACAGTTTTGCGGCAACTATCATCGAAAAATCGTAATCCCTTAAATCGACGTCATCTGGTATCTGTAACTGCACTGTTCTCATAATTATTGAATTTCGAATCATCAGCAAATGTACAAAAACAGTTGCTAATGTTTACATGTTGATACTGCATCTAACTTTCTGGTAAAAGAAACTTTGATTGTCTTTTGATGTGGACATTCATCGAAAAAAAGTGACTGTTCATATCCCGGAAACGGGTGTTGGGCAACTAAATCTCTGAAATTTTGTTAGTTACGGTTTATAATCACTAAGTAAAAAGGCCGGTTGATTCAGTTTGCTGAATAACCGGCCTCTCTTTTTGCCCGGATTCCCGGTTATCGGGTTTTTGTCATGTCTTCGTCAACGCATATGGTAAAATCGGCTTTGCCAGTATTTTCCTTAGCCAGTTCTTCAACATTGCCTTGCGAAACTGTATGAATAGTTACAATCTTCAGTTTCGGATTTGCCTGTTTCAGATACCAGTAAATACTCTCGAAACTTTCGGAGTGGTACGACCCATGGTAATGCAGAAACAATTTATTTTTCGACCAGTTTTTGATGATAAAATGTGCCATGGTGGCATCTTTTATGGCCTGTGCTTTTGGAAATTTTTCGGTAACATGACCGCCCATTCCCTCCATGTTCATCATGCTTTTGTAACAATTCAATTCAGCATCGTATTTAATGGGCAGCGGCGGTAAAAATGATTTTGCCGCAGTTGATAAACTATCGAGACTTTCAAATCCTTTTGAATTTACAAGCGATGCGTAACGGCGTGGCACGTTGGTGGCCACAAAACTGAGTTTGTTCTTTTTGGCAAACTCAACCAGTGGTTTGTAATCGGTTTTGTAATTGGGCCAGGGCCGCGATTCGCTTTCGAAACTACTGGTCGATATTTTACCTGCAAGGTATTCGCTTAAAACCACCTGAACATCGCTTTCGAACATTTCGGCCCCCAAAACAAGGTCTTCCTTTTTCGATTCAAACAAATCTTTTGTCAACTCCAATTGAAGCCAGTGCGAAATGGGATTATCGTGCGATTCGCCAAACAAAACGATATCAGCATCTTCCATCTCTTTCAACATTTTCTCATACTTTTCGGTCTTACCTTCTTTATCGAAAAGCGAATACGCGGGTTTGTCGGTTTTAAACGCTGCGAACACAAAAAATAAACCTACAAAAAGCCATTTCATTTTTTTCATATTGTATTGATTCAATTTTATAATTTATAATTTACTACTGCTCAGTTAACAAAACAGACTTTCCCGAGTACTCGTGACTCAGTCTGACGGTCACCCTAAGCGATCCCGAAACTTCGGGAGAAGGGTGTTTGCATCTAATTTTTAATGAAGACTGGGCTAAACTAAACGACATTGATTTGTAATGCTACTTTTTTAATTCTTTATATTTTATTTGATGATTATACAAATCGGCAATCCACAGTGTATTATTATCGAATAAAACTGCAGCAGGTTTGTTTAGGTTGGCATCTTCAATTACAGTAACTTTTTTATCCGATTCGATTTTTAAAATTTTATTCGATCCCATATCAGCAATAAACAGTGTTCCTTTGTTATCGCTTGAAATTCCGTGCGGCATTTCCAATTTTGTGTCAAGTTCCAATTTTATAATTTCCGAATTCAGCTTTAAGCGATAGATATTAAAATTTCCGGCGTCGCAAATAACAATATCTTTTCCGTCAAAACACATATCAATCGGGTATTTAAAATCGGTTCTTAACGGAGATAAACTATCAACTCCGGCAATCGTTGATACAATCCCGTTTTTTAACATTCTAACTTTTTTATTGCCAATATCCAAAACATAAATTTCACCCTTTTCGCCCAACAAAATCTGATGCAGGGAATTAAACAAAGCCGATTTTGCAGGACCATCCCTGAATCCTTTTTCCTTTTGATTTCCTGCAATCGTTTCGGTAAATAATTTTCTGTCACGGTTCGAAGTTTTACAAATCACGTTATTGCTTGCACTTACCGTATAAATAATATCATTCATTTTGTCGTAGGTAACGCCATGCAATCCTGCGAAAAGCGCTTCGTCGGCAAAACCATCGCGATATCCCTTTTTATCGGGACTGCCAAAAATGGTTTTTACAACTCCTTCATGATTAACCGATCTTACTGCATTATTATTAAAATCGACAAACAAAACCGCATTGTCTTTATAAGTGGCCATCCTGATAGGTTTATCCATTTGAGGGTTTTTCCCATCCACAAAGCCAGCTTCGGTTTTACCAATGGTTTGCGAAAAAACATTCAGGCAAAAACCTGCCGTTAAAAAAATTGCTGCCAAAAGTGATTTCATTTTGCTGAAGTTTTGTTTTTGTTTGTAATTCTGAGTCAAATAAAAGGTAATTTTTAAAATCTGAAAAATATTTCCGGGTTAAATAGTTATTTTATTGCTTTATTACAGCGCATTTTCAAAATAGTTTCAAAACAGAAAAACTGATGGTAGAATCAGGAATATTTTACGGAACATTGGTTGACCCGCTGTTAACCAGCATGAGACAACGAATTTTACCCAAAATAAAAAAAGGCGAAACAGTAATTGATGTTGCCTGCGGTACAGGCGCCCAGGTTTTTATTTTGGCGGGTCGTGCAGCGCAGGTTACCGGGGTTGATTTGTCGCAATCGATGATTGACTACGCCAGCAAAAAACTGCAGAAAAACGGTTTAAAAAACGTTACTTTCTTTACTGCCGATGCCACACGGCTGGAACAGTTTGTCGATAAAAGTTTTGATGTGGCAACAATGACATTGGCGCTTCATCAGTTTGAACCCGGGTTGTACGAACCCATTTTAAGCGAAATGAAAAGAATTGCCAACCGCGTTGTAATTATTGATTATGCTGTTCCACTCCCAAAAAATTATACCGGTGTTGCCAGTCATGCAATTGAATTTTTTGCTGGCATTGAACACAACCGCAATTTTAAATTGTACTGCAAAGCTGGCGGATTGAATTCAATTTTACCCGAACACGGGATAAAAATTCAGAAGTCGGTTTTTATTGCAAAAGGGGCTTTTCAACTGGTTATCGCTGCATCAAATTAAAAAAATCAGAATTCTGATTTAAATTCTTTTGAGATTTGATTTTTGGAATTTGGAATCTCCGCCATTATTTCCCCATCTCTTCTTTCAGCCACGCGGGACGGTTGGTGGTAATTTTGGTAACGCCGAGCGCCGATAATCTTTTGGCTTCGTCAGGACTGTCAACGGTCCAGGCCAATACTTCGAGATTATTTTCCTTTGCAGTTTTTACAATTTCTTCATCAATCAGTGAGTAATGCAGGTTCACCCCTTCAAGTCCGTTTTCAGCGGCCTCTTTTATTTTTTTTGTCAGCCCGTTTTTTGACCCGCTCAACCAGTAGCATTTGTTATTGGGGAAAGTTTTTTTAGTTTCAACCATCGTATTCCAATCAAAACAAATAAACACGATCTGATTCCTTTTTGAGGTTTTTTCCATCACCCTCACCAAAGGAGGAATTACTTCGTTGCCGCATTTTATTTCAACCACAAGCGTTTTTCCATCGGGAATAGTTTCAATTATCTCGGTGAGATAAGGAATTCTTTCGCCTTTGAATTCGGACCCTTTCCAGATGCCGGCATCGAGGTCGCGCAGTAAAACCGATGGAGTTTTTGCAACTTCGAGGTTTTTCTTTCCGTTGCATGTACGTCTGGTATCGTTGTCGTGTATCACCATTATGCGATTATCCTTCGAAAGATGAATATCGATTTCAACTGCATCGGCACCCGCCTGCCAGGCGCTTTTGGCCGATGCCACCGTGTTCTCAGGAGCAACAAACGAGTCGCCGCGGTGTGCAATAAAAAAGTGTTGTGCATTCATGTTCAATACAAAAATCAGGAATAATGCGGTAATCTGAAGCTTCATGGTTTTACAATTTTAAAATCGAAAGATAGAAGCGAAATCGGTACAACCGGCCACAATTCAGTTAAAAAATGTAGTTTTACCATCATTTTTAATGCTGATGTTTCAATATTTTTCGACAAAAACCGGGACTTTCTTTTTAAAACTGATTGCGCGGTTGCCTTTTGGTGCAATCTATTTTCTCTCCGATATCCTTTTCGTGGTACTGTATTACCTGGTTGGTTACCGACAAAAAGTAGTTTTTAACAACCTCAGAAACTCATTTCCGCATAAAACTGAAGCTGAAATTAAAGTTATTGCGCTGAGGTTTTTTCATCATTTTTGCGACCTCACCCTCGAAACCATAAAATTAAATCACTTAAAACAAGAGGAATTACAGCAACGGGTTAAATCAAAAAATCATGATATCATCAACCAATTCCTGTTGGCTGGCAGAAGTGTGACTGTACTGGCGATGCATTACGGGAACTGGGAATGGGCAACCTTTCTGGCCAGTGTTTTCAACGGCAAAACACTGGCAGTTTATAAACCTTTGCACAATAAAAGGTTCGATTTTTTCATGAACCAGCTTCGTGCACGTTTTGGTGCCGAGCTTGTAAAAAACCAACATGTTTTACGTAAGGTATTAACCGCAGAAAAAGAGCACACACCTGTAATCATTTGGCTTGCAGGTGACCAGACCCCACCCTGGTTTCATAATACCTGGTTTGTATTTTTAAAGCAGGAAGCCATATTTTATCAGGGCCCAGCTTTTATTGCCAAAAAGTTTAATACTCCGATAGTTTTTCAATCCATCGAAAAAAACAGCCGTGGCTTTTATACATCCGAATTTGATTTACTGATTGAAAATCCGGCAACCATGGATGAAAATGAAATCATTAAAACCTACATAAGAAAGATGGAACAGGTGATTGAAAAAAATCCGGAATATTATCTTTGGTCGCACAAACGATGGAAATACAAGCGGGACATCGATGTTCCGCTCAATAATTAAGAAAAAACGAATGGCAAGAAAAGAACTGGAAGAAACAGACAGCCGGTTTCGCGAAAACTTCATCCAGCGAACATTAAACAGTTTGTTAGTGGGCTTGCTGATTGCATTATCCTATCTGCCATTCTGGGTTTTATACCGCCTTTCCGATGTTATGTATTTATTCATACGGTTTATTTTCAAGTACCGCTGGAAGGTTATCACCACGAACCTCAGAAACGCATTTCCTGAAAAACCAGCATCGGAAATCAATCGAATCAGAAGCCGGTTTTATCGTCATTTCTGCGACATGTTTTTTGAATCGATAAAAATTTACAGCATTTCTGATAAATTGATTGAAAGAAGGTTATTGGTAAAAGGAACGGATGCTGCAACCGATTTTTTTGATAAAGGCAGAAGTGTAGTTGCCCTTGCCATGCACCATAACAACTGGGAATGGACAGGTTTTGCCCAATCGAAACTGAAACATCATATTCTCAATGTTTATAATCCCATTCGTGGAAATAATGCGATGGAGAATTTTTTATTACATAACAGGCAAAAATGGGGAAGCACAAGTATTCCGGTGCACAAAACTGCCCGTGCAATAATTGAGTACCAGAAAAAGGGAGTTCTCACCGGGCTTTGGCTCGCAGCCGACCAGACTCCCCCCGCAAATTCAAAGTTCTGGACAATTTTTCTTAATCAGGAAACTCCATTTTACCAGGGACCTGAAAAAATTGCAATCAGTACTAACCAACCAGTTTTTTTTCAGCACACAAAGAAAACCGGGCGTGGAAAATATGAAATAGAATTTATATTGCTTTTTGAGAATCCAAAAGATGCCGATCCTGATGAAATATTAAGGGCTTATGTAAAGAAAACCGAGGAAATTATCCGCAGCGAACCCGAATACTATCTTTGGTCGCACCGGCGCTGGAAACACAAACGCCCGGAAGGGATTGAACT
>DYSZ01000074.1 GCA_020726265.1 Draconibacterium orientale | reverse complement strand
GCTTGAATGCTTAAATGTATGAATGGAAAAAGCCCGTTGCCAGTTGCCAGCAGCCAGCCGCACTCGAAACTTTGAACTCGAAATTTTAAACTATATAAACATGAAACGAAGAACTTTTCTCAGAAATGCCTCGGCTGCAGCAGCCGGAGCAATTGTTATCCCAACCATTGTACCATCATCGGTCTTCGGGAAAAATGCTCCGAGTAACACCATTCAGCTTGCTCAAATCGGGTGCGGACGAATTGCCCGATCGCATGACATGTGGGACTTATTCCGTTATGAACAGGCACGCTATATAGCTGTGTGCGATTTGGATAAAAACCGGCTTGCCGACGGTAAAAAACTGGTGGAAGACACTTACAATAAAAAATACGGAAGCAACAGTGCAGTTGATGTAAAAATGTACGAAGACTACCGTGAACTTTTGCTTCGGTCTGATATCGACGCAGTGGTTATCAGCACACCCGACCACTGGCATTCGCAACCAGCCATCGAAGCTGCACTTGCCAAAAAAGACATTTATCTGCAAAAACCAACTTCGCTAACAGTTACAGAAGGTCGTCTGCTCAGCGATATCGTTCACCGTCAGGGCGTTATTCTGCAGGTGGGAACCCAGCAGCGCTCCGATACCCAATTCCGTGTGGCTGCCGAATTGGTTCGTAACGGAAGAATCGGAAAACTGCATACAGTTAAAATTGGATTACCCGGTGATCCGGGCGGCCCACTTTTAGAAAAAATGCCAGTCCCTACAGCATTGAATTTTGACATGTGGCTGGGTTCGACTCCGGAAATGGAATACACAGAACAACTAGTGCATCCGCAAAAAGGGTACGACCGTCCGGGTTGGTTGCGTCACGAAAATTATGGCGCCGGAATGATCACCGGCTGGGGTCAGCACCACTACGACTCGGCAGCCTGGGGAATGGATACAGAATATACAGGGCCGATTGCTGTTGAAGCAGTTGCTCAATTCCCAAAATATGGCAGCTGGAATGTACATGGCGATTTTATGGTGAAACACGAATACGACAACGGAATAACTGTTTATACGAGTGGTGGGTTCCCGAATGGAATCCGTTACGAAGGTACCGAAGGCTGGATTTTTGTTACCCGCGGCGCCTACCGTGCTACTGCCAGCGACCCGATTCCGTCAGGAGCAACAAAGGCACTGGATGCCAGCGACCCGAAAATACTTGAATCGCAAATCGGCGAAAACGAAATTCATTTGTATGTAAGCAAAGAACAACACGGCAACTGGCTCGATTGCATTAAATCGAGACAGGAACCAATCTCGCCGGTTGAAATCGGTCACCGCGCCTGTAGTGTTTGTTTGATAAGTCACATTGCGATGAAAGTTCCGGGAATATTAAAATGGGATCCGAAAGCAGAAAGGTTCAGCGATAACGATGTGGCCAACTCAATGTTGAGCCGTCCGCAACGGTATCCGTACGGGACTAATTATGTGAAAATTTAGTTCTGGTTCCAGGGAAGCGGACTGTGCAAACGCATTTGCCCGATAATCCATTGTGTGCGGCTTTGCACATAAGGACCAGGGTTTGCAGCACTCCATTTTCGTGGGCTGGGCAAAATGGCAATTATTGAAGCTGCCTGATATTTACTGAGTTTCGAGGCCGGTGTTCCAAAGTAATTTTGGGCAGCGGCCTCGGCACCGTAAATACCATTACCCATTTCAATGCTGTTGAGATAAACTTCAAGAATCCGCTTTTTCCCCCAGATTAACTCGATTAAACCGGTAAACCACACTTCAACACCTTTCCTAACCCAACTCCTGCCCTGCCAGAGAAAAACATTTTTAGCCGTTTGTTGCGAAATGGTGCTTGCCCCACGCAGTTTGCCATTTTTCTTTTCTGCCTCTTTCATCGCCTTTTTCATGGCGCCAAAATCAAAACCATGATGCTTAAAAAAGTTCTGGTCTTCGCTACAAACAGCAGCTAATTGCATGTGTGGCGATATTTTTTTTATCGATACCCAATCGTGCTTTAATTTTAGTTTTTCGCCTTTGGCAACTTGTTGCACATTCCTAATCAGCATTAATGGCGTAACCGGTACAGGCATCCATTTAAATACGATAACGGAAAAAAGCGAAAGGCCCACAAACCATATTGCCGATTTTAATAAAACCCGCAGTAAAAATCGTATCATTTTCCTTCTGTTGATATTCAGTTGTATCATTTTTCAAAATTACTCCTTTGTGTTTCACTTTCAAAACAGCCTTTAATTTTGAACGAATATTGTCAACCTCAACTTTTGCAAATTAAGTATTGAATATTGCTAATTTAAGTCAGAAATACTATCGCGATAATATATAATTTTAACCGTTTGTGATTAAACCGGAAAACTTATGAATCAGAGGGAAGCGTATTGTGCGACTTAAGGATGATTGTATTTTAAAACTTGCTTAACTAACTAAAAACTTTGAACTATGACAACCGGATTTACCTGATGTTCAGACACTCAAATGAATTTCACCTGCATTTCTGAATTCATTTACCAATAACAATTATTCATTTACCTATTAAATTTTAACTCATGCGAAAACTACTGTTTTTAATCATGGTGTTTGCTGTATCTATTGGCAGCGCCATGGCACAGAAAAAGGTTACAGGTAAGGTAACCGATGCAAGCGGGGCGCCTCTTCCAGGGGTAACCGTATTTATCAAAGGAACTGCTACCGGTACTGTATCAAATATCGATGGCGATTTTACTTTGAGTGTTCCAAATGATGCAAAATCACTGATGCTTTCTTTCATTGGAATGAAAACTCAGGAAATTGAGATTGGCACACAAGCTACCATTAACGTAAAAATGGAAGCCGATGTAATTGGCCTTGAAGAAGTTGTTGCGATTGGTTATGGTACCGTAAAGAAAAAGGACCTTACCGGTGCAATCTCTCAGATTAATGCCGAAAAACTGGAAAAGGAAGCTACTGCCAACATTTCAGACATGTTGAGAGGTGCCATTCCCGGCTTAAATGTAAACTTTTCACAAACAGCCAAAGGTGTTTCAAGTTCTGAAGAAATGCTGATCAGGGGACAGACTTCACTTCGTGCTGATCAGGGACAGGAAAACAGGGCGAATGCCCCGTTGATTGTGGTTGATGGTATGATTTATTATGGTAGCCTTACTGACATCAACCCTTCGGATATTGAAACCTTTGATATTCTGAAAGATGCTTCTTCAGCCGCTATTTATGGTTCGCGCGCATCAAACGGGGTTGTAATTATCACCACCAAAAAAGGGAAAAAAGGAAAAGCGGTGATCAATGTCAGTGCTAATGTTGGTATAACAACACCATCGCACATGTCGCTGGATTTGTTGAATGAAGACGAATTTATTGCATGGCGCCAGGCAGGTTACGAACGAAAAGAAAGACACCAGATTAATAAAGGTCCGGGATACTATGATAAATATGACCAGCTTCCGCAAGGAGTAACCGTTGACCAATGGAAAGCATATTCAGGATCTTCGGCAGCCACTGACCTTGACGCCGTTTGGTTGACACGCCTTGGATTTTCACCAATTGAAGTTACCAATTACAAAAATGGAACTACCCGCGACTGGACGAACGACATTCTTCAAACCGGGCTGCAACAGGATTACAACATGAGTATTTCGGGTGCCAATGAAGGTGCAAGCTATTATTTCTCGTTGGGATATACCGACAATGAAGGTATTGTTTACAATGAAAGATTTAAAACCATTCGTTCGCGTTTTAATCTCGATGTTAAAGTAACCGACTGGTTAAAAGTGGGTACCAACACCCAGTTTGCAATCCGCGACGAAAGTCAGCAAAAGGTTAATTTAGGCGGTTATGGTGGCAGTTGGGGAGGAGTTAACCCGTATGCCTCGTATTATGAAACCGATGGAGTAACCATTACTTTTGCACCAACCGGCAATGTTTCGGCATCGCGACATCCGCACAGGTACATTAACTATCGTGACAATTTACAGAAATACAATTCTATTAACAGTAAATTGTATGCAACTATTACCATGCCTTACGGTTTTTCTTTTACTTCTGAATTCATTACCCGTTTCAACTGGAACCAGGAATACTGGCACAATAGTTCAAAAGATTTTGAATGGTCAGCATTTGGTGGTGAAGCCAAAAGAGATAATACGCAAATTGTGGAGTGGCAGGTAAATAACATGCTGAAATGGACAAAAGAAATCGGCGACCACTCGTTTGACGCATTGTTAATGCAAAACGCAGAAAAATACCAGTACTGGTTTACCCGCGTGCAACGACGCAAATTCTTACCAAACGATGTTTTGGGATATCATAGAATGCAGGCCGCAACCGAAGATGTTGATTTAACCAGCAATGATGAAGTTAGTACAGGCGCATCATACCTTGGCCGTATGAACTATGTTTACAAAGGACGATACCTGATGACAGCTTCATGGCGGCGTGATGGTTATTCAGCATTTGGACAGGCAAATCCATGGGCCGATTTTGGTTCGGTTGCTTTAGGCTGGACAATGAGCGAAGAAAACTGGTTTAATGTTGATGCACTCGATATGTTCAAATTAAGGGCATCATACGGTACAAACGGAAACCGTGGCGTAGGTATTTACGACGCACTTTCGAACCTGAATACAGGAAAATATGTTTTTGTCAGCCCGACAGCAGGAAGCGATTATTATGTGTCGCAATTATATGCCAGCCGTATGGAAAACAAGGAGTTGCGATGGGAACGTACAAGCGCATTTAATGGCGGTATCGATTTTTCAACTTTAAAAGGCAGAATCAGGGGAACAATTGATGGTTACCACATGGTAACAAAGAACTTGATTATGCCTCGCCAGTTGCCAAATGTAACTGGTTATGCAAGTGTTTACGACAACCTTGGACAGATTAACAACGATGGTTTTGAACTTACATTAAATACCATTAATGTTCAGAAAAAGGACCTCACCTGGAATACAGGATTCTCTGTTTCTTATAACAAAAACAAAATCGTTCACCTTTTCTACGATTATAAAGAGGATGCCAATGGTAATCTCGTTGAAGTGAATGACATTGCCAATGGCTGGTTTATCGGCGAAGACATTAATGCGGTGTGGGATTACGAACTGGATGGAATCTGGCAGGCTGACGAAGAAGCTGCAGCCAAAGTTTACTCACGCTTCCCCGGCGACTTTAAACAAGTTGACCAACCAACTAATATGGGTACCGACGGTTCTTTAACCCCTGATGGTTTATATACCGATGCCGACAAGAAAATTCAGGGAACCACAGTTGCTCCATGGAGGGCTACTTTCAGAAGCGACCTTGCCTGGAAAAACTGGGAACTGGGGATAAAAATGTACTCATTGATGGGACATTTGAAAGTGAATAACCACCGCAAAAGCAGCGACGTTTTCTATGATCGCGGTGCACAACTAAATGTTCCTTACTGGACACCCGAAAATCCGATTAATGATTGGGCAGGTATCGAAAGTTATGCTTCAGGATTTAATGTATGGGATAAAGCTTCATTTATCAGGGTCGATAATATTTCATTATCTTATAACTTACCAAAATCAGTTCTGGATAGGGTTAAGGTTGTAAACGCCAAACTTACACTTGTTGCACAGAATCCTTTCTGTTTTGCACCCAACTGGGGATGGATGGATCCTGAAATCAGCAATTTCGCACCGACCAATGTGTCTATGAAACTTAACGTAACGCTTTAATACTGAAAACGATGAAAAAATTTAAAATAGTTTCCATTTGCACCCTGGCGTTTGTTCTGCTTGGGATCAGTTGTTCTGAAGATTTTCTGAAACCTGAACCGCTTTCGTTCTACGAACCTGCGAAAACATTTACAAATCCTGAGTCATTGAACTCGGCGTTGATTGCCTGCTTGCGCAATGCCAGGCTTGACGTTTATGGTGATACTCCACCATTCCTGAATGAAAATTTGTTTTCTGAAGTTTCAGTAGAAGGTACCACCGATAAAACAGGTCCGCTTTTCGATATGCCTGCCCAGTTAACACCCGATGCCAACCTCGCGCCCGGTAACGACTGGACCCGTTTGGGCTGGTTCTGGACAGAAGCATTTAACAGGATTAAGTATGCCAATACTGTTATTTCAAGAATCGAAACACCTGAATGGACAAGCGAAGCCCAGAAAAATAATATTCTCGGCAAAGCATACATTCACCGTGCCCGCGTGTACTATCACCTGGTACACCATTTTGGCGATGTACCGCTGATTCTTCAGGAAATCACAGCTCCGACACTCGATTTCTATACCTGCTCACGCGAAAGTATTCTGCAGAAATGTAAAAAGGACCTCACATTTGCTACGCAGTGGGTACAAACCGAAGCAGAAGGATCTCCAATTGGTGATATTAACAAAGCTACTGCCTATCATTTGCTGGCTCAGGTTAACCTTGCTCTTGGTGATTTTGATGGTGCCATTGCTGCTGCCGATGCAATAATCAACGACGGATGGCACAAACTGATGACAACCCGCTTTGGAATTGACAAAGGAAATGCAGCAAAAGACATTACCTGGGATTTACACCAGGATGCCAACAAAGCATTGCCCGAAAACCGTGAAAGGATTTATCTCTTCACAGGCAGTGAAACTTTATTTGAGGATGGAGCAAGTTTAAGAATTCAAATTATGCGTCAGGCTGTTCCGTTCTGGGGTGGTGCTGGTAAAATTATGACTCCTTCGGGCGTTGCCGGTATGAGCGATGCAAAAATTGGTACAAAAGTAGGTAAAGGTTTAGTAGAAATCGACCAAGTTACCAAATACGGTCGTGGAATCGGACGTAACAGGGCAACACCTTATCTTCAATACGATATCTGGGACGATCCGAAAGATCAACGTCACAAT
Organism: Draconibacterium orientale; assembly: GCA_020726265.1. GTDB lineage: Bacteria > Bacteroidota > Bacteroidia > Bacteroidales > Prolixibacteraceae > Draconibacterium > Draconibacterium orientale_A. The sequence goes on along the minus strand of DYSZ01000074.1, from coordinate 9,509 downwards.
GATGGAAACTGGATGACCATGGAAAAACTGGTTTACAACCACCCCAACCTGAAAGCGGATGGTGACGTAAATTATGGAAAAAATATTCAAAAATACAGTTCAACAGGAGGCATTTTATGTACCGACACTATCCGTTCATGGTACAACTGGCCACATTACAAATTATATGTTGCCGACCCGAGTGTAGCACAAGCTGCTGGCGGACATGCCGACTGGTATGCTTACCGTTTGGCCGAAACATACCTGTTACGTGCTGAAGCTCAATGGTGGAAGGGTAATATTGCTGCTGCAACTGCCGATGTAAATGCAATTCATCAAAGAGCAGGATGCGATCCTTATACAACTGTTGATTTGGGTACAATTCTCGACGAACGTGCGCGTGAATTGTATTACGAGGAATTCCGTAAAGTAGAACTTACCCGTATGGCTTACATTTTTGCCAAAACAGGTAAATCATACAACGGCAAAACTTACAACATGGAAAACTTCCACACTTCCAATTTCTGGTACGACAGGGTAATAGAAAAGAATGTTTTCTATCGTTTACAAATCAGGGCACCGCATTACAATTACAAAATTGCTCCTCATGTTGTATTGTGGCCAGTTCCTTCGCAGGCAATCAATGCAAACAGTTTAGGTCATATCAATCAGAACAAGGGATATCCCGGAGCTGAAACCAACATCCCACCAAAAGTATGGAAAGACGGTGAAGGTGAAGGCATCCTCGAATAATAGCAGTTAAAGTAAGTTTATAATTTTTAAGGCTTGGAAACGCCATCCGTCAACTGACGGATGGCTTTCTTTTATCCTGCCTTCCCCGATTTCTTAATCAGAATTATAGTTTGGATCAGTAATTTAACCCGCTATTTTCGCTCAGAAAAATTAAATTTGTACACCATATCGAAAACAAATAAAAATAATAACGCATGAAAAAATCAGCCTTAATTCTTTTTCTTGCATCTGCAATTTTTGCCTGTTCCGGCGGAAGCAATAAAGCAACACAATCCGAAAAAAAAGAAACTATGTTTACAGGAGCAAAAGGCGAAGTAAAAATTATGACCCTCGACCCCGGCCATTTTCACGCCGCTTTGGTACAAAAATCGATGTACGAAATGGTCGATTCAACAGTTTATGTTTATGCTCCCGAAGGCGACGATTTACAGGGACACATGGCACGTATCAACAGTTACAACACCCGCACAGAAAGCCCGACTGCATGGAATGAAAAAATTTATACCGGTGCCGATTTTTTTGAAAAAATGCTTGCTGAAAAACCCGGGAATATGATGGTGGTTTCAGGAAATAACGCCAAAAAAACCGAGTATATTCTTAAAACTATTGAAGCGGGAATTAATGTTTTAGCCGACAAACCGATTGTAATAACTCCAGAAGAATTTCCGAAACTGGAACAGGCTTTTCAGATTGCCAGAGAAAAAGGTGTTTTGCTGTACGATATTATGACCGAGCGTCATGAAATTACCACAATTCTGCAGCGCGAACTCTCAAAAAACGTTTCGGTTTTTGGTTCACTTCAAACCGGAACTGCCGATGAACCGGCCATTACAAAAGAAAGTGTCCATCATTTTTCAAAAATGGTTTCGGGCAGTCCACTCAAACGCCCGGCATGGTTTTTCGATACAAAACAACAGGGCGAAGGTATTGTGGATGTAAACACCCACCTGGTTGACCTGATTCAGTGGGAAGCTTTCCCCGAAGTGATTCTTTCAAAAACCGATGTTGAAATTGTGTCTGGAAAACGCTGGACCACCGACCTCACACCCGAAATGTTTAAAAAAGTTACTGCGCTCGATCAATATCCCGAATACCTACAAAAAGATGTGGTTGACGGCACAATAAAAGTGTTCAGCAACGGCGAAATTGTGTATAAACTGAAAGGAGTCTATGCAAAAGCTTCAGTGATCTGGAATTTTGAGGCACCAACAGGCGCCGGTGATACACACTACTCGATAATGCGCGGAACCAATTGCAACATTGTTATTAAACAGGGTACAGAAGAGGGCTACAAACCAACTTTATACGTTGAGGCAGCTGCCGGAAGTTCTGCAGAATTGGAAGCCAACCTGACAAAAGCTGTGAACGAAGATTTGCAGGCTGCTTATCCGGGAATCAAACTGGTAAAACAGGCTGATAAACTTTGGATGGTTGAGATTCCTGCCAGCTACAGAGTGGGTCACGAAGCGCATTTTACGCAGGTAACCGAAAAATACCTTCAGTATTTAAAAGATGGCAAACTACCCGAATGGGAAGTTCCCAACATGATTGTAAAATATTACACAACCACCGAAGGACTGAAAGCTGCACTGAAATAAGAAAGCGGTAAGATTGAAAGATATGAGTAGTGAGAAAGCTGTCCTGAAGGGTGGCTTTTTCTTTTCATTTCTAATTTCGAGTCCGCTCCGAAAAGTCCTTGACCCCCTATCCCCCAAAGGGGGGGGGACTTCCTAATTCAATGATTTTCAGATGTTCCCCTTTGGGGTTAGGGGTCAAACAGATGAAAATCATTGAATTTCCTACTTTTCGGAGTAGGCTCAATTTTTCATTTTTAATTGATTCTGTTTCTGTACTGCCGTGGCGATAAACCCATCCGTTTTTTAAAATCTTTGGTAAAATAATAGGGGTCGGTATAACCCAGCAAAAAAGAAATTGCCTTTACTTTTTGTCTTGTATAATCCAAATATTCAGTGGCTTTCAGAATTTTCAGATGAGAAAAATAACTCAAAGGAGAGTAACCTGTTTCAAGTCTGAAAAGAGTGGTAAAATAGGTAGGTGAATAACCTGCTTCACGGGCTAATTGTTCCAGGGTTAGCTTCATCCCAATATTTTTATTCATAAAATCGATGGAATGCCTGACGGCCGGATTCGACTCATCGGCCAGGTCGTCGCTGGTTTTGTTGGCATACAAAAAAGTGGCCAGCAAATGGCCAAAACAAAAATTTACATACACCAGGTTTTCGTCGTGAAATCCTTTGGAGAGGTTATTAAATATCTCGTTGAAAAGCATTTCGCGGTTGGCAACCATGTTATTTACCGATGGAATCAGGCTTCTGACCATTGAAAAACCAGTTCCTAACAGATTCGATTTTTCACCTCTGAAATACGCCGTCAGCAAGCGCGAATTCTCGTTAATTACCGAATAGTATTTAAATTGGTCGCCTGCCGGAATAATAAAAAATTGGTCGCCCGAAACCGGAATCTGCTCCTCCCCAATCATCACAATTCCGCTTCCTTTTATACAATACACAAGCATATGATTTTCTAGTTTTTCCGACTGGTTCCATATGGTGCCATGTTCAATTTCAATTTCGCCTATCTCGGTAAAATACAAATCACGGGTTAAAAGATTCGCCTTTTGCTCCTCAATCAGCGGAGCAGGAATTTTAAAATGTTTGATTTCTTTCATCACAATACCAATTTCAATTGAAATTGTCTCACTACTCAAATCTAAAAATCTTTTTCTCTAAAAAGTAATATTCTCCATCTTTTTCAAAGAAAATACTATTTTTTATCGCGCTTCAAAAGATAATTTTGCGATGCAACTTAAAACCAAATCAAAAAAATATGAACGACTTATTACGAAAAATTGCCGATTGCATTGAATTCGGGAAAATAAATAAAGCCGCACCCTATCCACCTCAGATGAAAGGTCAGGATGGCGCCGACGAGCTAACCCGTCAGGCGTTGGATGAAGGTGTAAAAGCACAGGAAATCCTCACATCGGGATTAATGGTGGGAATGGAAAAAGTCGGGATTAAATTCCGCGAAAACAAGGTTTTTGTACCGCAGGTTTTAATGTCGGCAAAGGCGATGAGCACAGCGATGATTCACCTGAAACCCTACTTTTTATCGGGTGAAGTAAAACAAAAAGGAACATTCATTATCGGAACTGTGGAAGGCGATTTGCACGATATCGGCAAAAACCTTGTTTCGATGATGGTAGAAGGCAATGGCTGGAAAGTGGTTGACCTGGGCACCGATGTAAAAGCCGAACAATTTGTGGCGGCTATTAAAGAACACGAAAATGCTTTTGTGGGTTTGTCGGCTTTGCTGACTACCACGATGGTGAATATGGAAAAAATAACAAAAGCGGTGAAGGAAGCAGTTCCGGGTGCAAAAGTGGCTGTAGGTGGCGCTCCTGTAACCGACGATTTCAGAAAGAAAATTGGTGCCGATGCTTATTCGTCCGACCCGCAGGGTTTGGTGGAATACTTGAATGCGAATGTGTAGAAAGTAGTGAGATTTTGAAAGATGAGTAGTGAGTACATTGCTCAACTCAAAATTTCAGATTCCGTAAAAATCAGTAATTGTTTTAAAATAAATTGATTGAGGAGCGATAATTCCCCAAAACGGAGAAAGTCTGTCGAATTGTAAACGTCTCAATACTCATTACTCAATACTAAAAATCTAAAATATGAAAGGATTAGAATTACTTAAAAAAGCGTTTGCCCTTCAGCCGGTTGAGCGGGTTCCGTGGGTGCCGTTTGTTGGTGTACATGGTGGTTTTTTAATTGGGGTCGATGCTGAAACTTACCTGAAATCGACAGATAAAATTGTTGCCGGAGTAAGCAAAGCTATCGAAGAATACAACCCCGACGGAATACCTGTAATTTTTGATTTGCAACTTGAAGCCGAAATACTCGGTTGCCGTTTGCAGTGGGCGCTGCACAATCCTCCCGCTGTGGTTTCGCACCCGCTGGCCGAAGGAAAAACATTAGCAGACCTCCATATTCCGAATAGTTCTGAGGGCAGAATTCCGGTAATTACAGAAGCTACCCGCCAACTTCGCAAAAAATATCCCGATTTGGCTTTGTACGGGTTGATTACTGGTCCGTTTACGCTGGCGCTCCACCTCATGGGAACCGACATTTTTATGAAACTTTTTGAAGCACCGGATGAAGTAAATGAAGTGATGGATTTTTGTACCCGGATTGGGTTAAAAATGTCGGAATACCTGATTGAAGCAGGGTGCGATATAATTGCCGTGGTTGACCCGATGACCAGCCAGATTGACCCGGTAACTTTCGAAACTTTTGTTACACCGTTCGTTTCCGAAATTTTTGACGATATCAGAAAAAAGCAAAAACTAAGTTCGTTTTTTGTTTGCGGCCATGCCCAGCAAAATATTGAAGCAATGTGCGATTGCCGTCCTGACAATGTATCTATCGACGAAAACATTCCGCTTGATTTTGTAAAGCAGATTGCCCTGAAAAAGGGAATCAGTTTTGGCGGAAACCTCCGGCTGACAGTAGTTCTGCTGATGGGCAACGAAGACGACGCCCGCGAGGATGCACTGGCTTGCCTCGATTTGGGTGGCAAGACAGGTTTTATTCTGGCTCCCGGCTGCGACCTGCCCATGGAAACCCCTCCGGCAAACATAAAAGCTGTAACCGAATTGGTGCACGATTCATACAAACAAGATGTGGTGCGCGAACTCGAAAAAAAGGAGAGCACGCTGGATGTGTTTAATATGAAAGATTACGGGCAGGCCGACAAAGTAATTGTGGATGTGATTACGCTCGATTCGGAATCGTGCGCTCCCTGCCAGTACATGGTTGAAGCTGTAAAACGTGTTGCCCCACAATTTGAAGGTGTTGTGGAGTGGCGCGAACATGCCATCAAAAAAATGGATGCTGTAACTTTTATGTCGTCGCTGATGGTAAAAAACATTCCCACCATCTGTATCGATGGCAAAATTGCTTTTGTTTCACAAATTCCGCCAAAAGGCGAGTTGATTGCTGCCATCCAGAAACGCATCAACGAAAAACTGAAACTCAGGATTAAATCGAAACGAAGCGAAATTTTGATTTTAGGAGAAGATGCCGCAGTTTGTCGCGAAATCAATGCAAAAATTCAGCGGGCAATCACCGAACTTGGCAAAGATGTGGAGGTAAAAGTAATTACCGACAAACCGCAAATGGCTGCTTTTGGCGTGGTGAAAGGACCAGCCGTTGTTACTGTAAATTACAAACTGAAGTCGGAAGGTGCCGAACCTTCGCTTGATGTGGTAAAAGAGTGGATAAAAGAGTTATAAGATTGTGAAATATTATCCTTTGTGTTACTTTGTGAAATACTTTGAGCTCTTTGTGTAAGAATCGATTAAAAGAATTAGTTATGGGAAAAATACTCGACCAGATAAAAACCGGCAAAGTGCTGGTTTCCGACGGAGCTTGGGGAACCCTTCTGCAACAAAAAGGAATGCAACCCGGTGAATGCCCAGAAGAATGGAACCTCACCCATCCCGACGAGGTTTTTGATATTGCCAGAAGCTATATCGAAGCCGGAGCCGACATGATTGAAACCAACAGTTTTGGCGGCACTGTTTTCAAGGTTGAAAAATACGGGCTGGGCAACAAGGTTTTTGAACTGAACAAAGCTGCCGCCGAAATCAGCCGGAAAGCTGCGGGCGACAAATTTGTTATCGGCTCGGTTGGCCCGACAGGAAAAATTCTGATGATGGGCGACGTAACCGAAGAAGAACTGTACGCCGCATTTGCCGAGCAGGTAAAAGGCCTCGAAGCTGGTGGCGTTGATGCCATTATGATTGAAACCATGACCGACCTCGATGAGGCGCGGCTAGCTATTCGTGCTGCTAAGAAAAATACAAGCTGTGAGGTTTTCTGCACCATGACTTTTGAAAAAACAGTTCAGGGAGAATACCGCTCAATGATGGGTGTTTCTCCTACAGATATGGTGGAAACGCTTGTGGCTGCCGGAGCCGAACTGATTGGCGCCAACTGCGGAAATGGGATTGCCAATATGATTGGGATTGTGGAAGAAATCCGCAAAGCCAACCCAGAAATACCTGTACTAGTTCACGCCAACGCCGGAATGCCACATTACCACGACGGGCAAACTATTTTCCCGGAATCGCCCGATGAAATGGCGGCACTGGTGCCCAAAATTATTGCTGCCGGTGCTAATATTGTGGGTGGCTGCTGCGGAACCACTCCGGGGCACATTTGCCGGGTGAGGGAAGCGGTAGATAAAATGTAGCAACCAACTCCTCCTCTGTTTTCAGGGGAGATGCCGAAGGCGGAGGGGTTATATTATGAAAATCAACGTTGCCTTCATTTTGAAATATTTATATGAACAGGGAAAACCAAATAAAAAATCTGGACTATATGAAACCATACAGGAGAGGGTTGCGCAAACGACTTACTCCTGCAGAAGCATCATTGTGGATTTTATTAAAAGGAAGACAAGCATTTGGTCTTAAGTTTCGTAGACAAATGAGTATTAAGAATTATATCGTCGATTTTTATTGCCCTGAAACCAGGATGATTATTGAACTTGATGGTGAGCCTCATTTTACACAGGAACAGGCTGATAAGGACAAAAAAAGGGACAAAGAGTTAACAGAACTTGGATATAAAATCTTTCGATATGAAAATCAGATAGTCTTTGACCATCCTGATTTTATTTTTGATGATATAAAAAGTTTAATAACCACCCCCGGCTAAAGCCGACCCCTCCTAAAAAACAGGAGGGGAATATTGACAGTAGTTGAATTGAAAAGCAGCAACAAAAAGTAACACCTACCAACTCCTCCCCTGTTTCCAGGGGAGGTGCCCGCAGGGCGGAGGGGTAATTTAATAACAATGTCAAAAATTCCATTTCATATTATATCCGGTTTTCTGGGAAGTGGCAAAACCACATTTCTGAAATGGATTATTGAAAAATTTGCCGGTGAATATAAAATCGGAATTATTCAGAACGAATTTGCCCCGGCCAATATCGACGGCGCTGAACTGAAAAAATCGGGAAAAAATTTTCAACTGCTCGAAATCAATAACGGCTCTGTATTTTGTGTTTGTTTGCTGGGCAATTTTGTGCGGTCGCTGGAGAAATTTATTGATAAACATCAGCCAGAAGTGCTGATTATCGAAGCATCCGGTTTATCAGACACAACTTCAGTAGCTGAGCTAATTTCTGCCTCAACACTCGCTGGTAAAATTTATCTTGCTTCCAACTGGTGCATTGTCGATGCACAAAATTTCAGCAGGGTTGGTTTGATGAAACAGCGTGTGATTCACCAGTTGCGCATGGCCGATGAAGTGGTAATTAACAAAACTGATTTGCCTGGCCTCGATAATGAAAAACTTCTGGTTGAAATAAGAAAGTTGAACCCATTTGCCCGGATTACAGAAACAACCTTTTGTAAAATCGATTTTCAGTTAGGAAACCTGGCACTGAACAAGTTCTATTTTGGCGAAATGAAAACCCTTCCCCGCCCCGAAATTAACTCGATGGTAATAAAAACCACCCGGAAAATTAAATACGAATCATTGGTTGATTTCTTGGAATACTGGGCCGCGAAATCATTCAGAATTAAAGGTTTTGTAAATCTCACTGGTAATACTGTTTGTGCAGTTCAGTGTGTTTTTGATGAAATTCAGATTCAACCGGTTGACTCAGGTTTTTTCCCAACCGAGCTTGTTGCACTAACCGAAAATTTTACGCTTCGCGAGTGGAATAAGGCATTTCGCGAACTTTGCTAATCCTATTTATTTCTGGCAAAGTAAATCGATTAGTAATCTGTACTTAGAACCAATTTAAATTAGCTATTTTCGTCATGTAATCGTTGGGAAAAACAGCTTGTTCCCTAATTTTACGCGAATTTAAATCATGAATCAAACAAATAAAATCTTCTTCTATGAGTAATTTTTTCATGACATCCATTGGCCGGAAATTCCTGATGAGTATCACAGGTTTATTTCTGATAATGTTTATCGGTGTCCATTTAACCGTGAATCTGTTTTTGATTTTCGACGACAGTGGAGAACTCTTTAACAAAGGCGCCCATTTTATGGCAACCAACCCAATGATTAAAATTATGGAACCCATTCTGGGGCTGGGGTTTTTAGTTCACATTGTATGGTCGTTTTTTCTTGAGTATCAGAATTACAAGGCAAGGCCGGTGAAATTCGCCGTTCGTAATGCCAGCGAATCGAGTTCGTGGGCATCGCGCAATATGCTGGTTCTGGGTTCTTTAGTGTTGGTTTTTCTGGTGATGCACCTCATCGATTTTTATTGGATTATCAAATTCAATCCACATGAAATGACAAAAGTTATGGTGGGTGGTGTTGAAATGGAAGACACCTACACATTAGTTTCAAGCCTTTTCAAAGCAAGTGCGGGTTACTGCATTTTGTATGTTTTGGGCGGTGTTTTACTCGGAATTCATCTTTCTCACGGATTTTGGTCGGCATTTCAAACACTCGGTTTAAGCAACAAAAACTGGCTGAAACGTTTACAGTTTGTAGGAACAATCTATGCAATTCTTATTGCTGTTGGATTCTCTGTCATCCCAATGTATTTTCTTATTAAGTTTTAATCTGAAAAATAAATCAATATGAGCATATTAAATTCAAAAATACCGGAAGGCTCGCTGGCCGAAAAATGGAGCCGCCACAAAGGGGCCATTAAAGTTGTGAGTCCGGCCAACAAACGTAAACTCGAAATTATTGTAGTAGGAACCGGTTTGGGTGGAG
>DYSZ01000073.1 GCA_020726265.1 Draconibacterium orientale | reverse complement strand
CAATTTTCAAATCATTAAACCCAATTTTTCGGGTTCCTATTTGAAATGAGTATATTGCACCCCACTATTTAAAAACATTCTGAAAGAAGGGATTGAAATATGACAACTTCTGACTTGAAGAAGATGATTTTAATTCTTTTTTCTCTGAAGTAGAAGATTTTATCAATGAAATTATTCATTTTATAAGTTTGTAATTGATGTCTATCGAAAAGAAAAGCAAAATCATGCTGCTGCCCAAAGCAGGAAAATTTATAATTATTGCTGTTGCAGTAGCTTTTCTGTTAGCCGGATTCCGGGCCTACCAACTGTACCAGTTTATTTTCAGGGAAAATGTAAAAAATGAGTTTGTACTCTATATTCCGCTAAGTTCCACTTTCCAGCAGGTAACCGACAGTCTTGTTACAAATGATGTTTTGCTAAGTATGAAAGCTTTCCGCTGGGTAACGAAAAAAAAAGATTTCGCCAGAAACATCAAAACAGGCCGTTACCAGCTGAAAAAAGGGATGAACACCAACCAGATTGTGAATACGTTGAAAGGTGGCCTGCAAACACCGCTCAACGTTACTTTTAATAATGTGAGAACCAAAGAAGAACTGGCGGGAAAAGTGAGTAAATACCTGATTGCCGATTCGCTTTCAATACTGAAATTGTTTTCCGACAGCACTTTGATAAAAAAATATGGTTTCACTTCTGAAACTTTCAGAACCATGTTTTTACCCAACACCTACCAATTTTACTGGACAACCACTGCCGATGAATTTGCTGAACGGATGAAAACCGAATACGACAAATTCTGGAATGCCGACCGGAGAAAAAAAGCCGAGAATCAGAAACTTTCGTTGCCCGAAGTTACCACGCTGGCATCCATCGTTCAGGCTGAAACCGTAAAAAAAGATGAACAACGACGCATTGCCGGCTTGTACCTGAACAGGTTGAGAAAAGGTCAGTTGCTTCAGGCCGACCCGACTGTGAAATATGCTGTCGGCGATTTTACGCTGAAACGGGTTCTGAATGTTCACCTGCAAACCGAGTCGCCTTACAATACATACAAACACGCAGGTCTGCCTCCCGGTCCCATCAATTTCCCCGAAACAACGTCGATTGACGCTGTGCTGAACTACGAAAAACACAACTACATTTACATGTGTGCCAAAGAAGATTTTTCGGGTTACCATAACTTTGCTGTTTCACTTGACGAACACAACCGGTATGCAGCAAAATACCGCAGGGAGTTGGACAAATTGAATATAAAATAAAAACCCAATCCATCCTGAGATTTCAAGAATCCATTGGGGAAAGTGTAAAAACAGAATCAAAAATTACTTCATTGAAGTTCTTATTCCTCCCCTGCGGGAAAGTCGGGAGGGGCTACGCAATTCACTTCGCGCTCAAGTACAACGCCAAATTTTTCAAAAACCGATTGTTTTATTTTTTCTGAAAGATCAAAGATTTGTTTGCCCGATGCGTTACCGTAATTTACAAGAACCAGCGCCTGTTTTTCGTGAACTCCTGCATCACCATCGCGGAAACCTTTCCAGCCAGCCTTTTCAATGAGCCATCCTGCTGCGAGTTTGCTTTTGCCGGGCGCTGCAGAATACACTGGCAAATGCTCAAACTCAGCTTTCAGCTTTTCTGCAACAGCATTCTCCATTTCAGGGTTTTTAAAAAAACTCCCGGCATTGCCCAACGCTTTCACATCGGGTAATTTCGATTTTCTGATTTCAACAACCGACTGCCTGATTGTGCGCAGATTTATCGCACCCTTTTCCTGAACTTTCTTTTCCAAATCGCCATAACCCAACAAAAACTCAGGAAATTTTGACAGACGGAATACTACTGAAGTGATTACCACCCTGTTTTTCAGTTTCAATTTAAAAATGCTGCTGCGGTAACCAAATTCGCATTCGACTGCTGAAAACTCAACCGGCTGGCCGGTTTGCAAATCGAAACCTTTTACAAGTTCAATCACATTTTCTACTTCCTGCCCGTAAGCGCCGATATTTTGAACAGGCGCCGCTCCCACTTTCCCCGGAATCAGCGACAGGTTTTCAATTCCTCCGAAACCGTAATCAACAGCATATTGCACCAACTCGTCCCAGGTTTCGCCTGCACCGGCTTCAATCCATATATTTTGCCTGTCTTCTTTAATTTCACTGATTCCCGGAATATTTGGATGCAAAACAAGTCCTGAATAATCATCAAGCAAAAGCAGGTTGCTGCCTTCGCCAACCACCAGAACAGGCTCCTCGCTCCAGCTTTCGTTCGATTGAGTAAAAAGGTACAAATCAGCCGGGTCGGTAAATTCAAAATAGAATCTGGCGCTGGCATCAATGCCAAAAGTGTTGTGTTGTTTTAATGAAAAATTTTCTGAAAAGCGGATCATTTGTGCAAGTTGGTTAATCGTTTGATTTCCAATTTTATTTCCTCAATAACTTCTTTGTTTTTAATCTCTTTCCGTTCTCCAATTCTTATTGATTCTGGAAATAGGGAAGCATTCCCCTCAAAATTCTGTTGAAATCGATTCATTGCAATATTTAAAGCTAATTTAAATCTTTCTCTTGCATAAGAGAATTAAATATATCACTCTTAATCATCTGTAAATCATCTAAAATTGTTTTATCAATTTGTATATTCATATATAATTCATTTTCTAATCTTTCTTGAAATATTATAGCTGATAGAGCACAATTGCAGAGAATAAGATCTTTTGCCTCTTCATGTGTATAGCCAATAAGAAGTAGTTTTTTAAACAAACTGTCAAAAGTAAATCTATCATAACATTCATGATATTTTTCAAATAAATCTTCTAAACTCATTAGTCTAAAATAATTTTATGATGAGTTTTCATTCCTGTTTTCTTTTCTGTAAAAGTACAGAAAAAAGTTGTGCTTCAAGTTTTGTAAAAATTAAGTTAACGGATGTATTATCACAACTGGTCCTAAAATGAGCTCCTGGAAATTCTCAATACTCCTCAACAAAATACCTGAGCTGATCGAGCATAATCGGCACATCGTCTTTGTCAACGCCCTGTTCAAGCAAGTGATGTGCGTCTTCACCAAAAACTTCGAAGAACTCTTTCTCTGAAAAAAACACCGGAGCAATTGATCTTTTATAAAAGTCGAGCGCAGCTTTCCGGTTACCCAGGCACCACTGTACATGACCCATATTCATCAGATCATGTTTGCCGGCTTCATCGTTTATAATGCGCTGAAAATATTTTTTAGCCTGCTCTTTTTTACCGGTTACAAACGAGCACCAGCCCAATGGCCGCCATACTTTTTTGTTATCAGGAGCCAGATATTCAACTTTAAAATAGTATTTAAGTGCCGCTTCAAACTCACCCAATTCGAGATAGCAATGACCAATATTTAACTCTGTATTCAGATTTTCGGGGTCAAGTTTTTCCACTTCGAGATAATATTCGAGCGCTTTTTGCGGTTTTTTCAGGTTGCGGTAACAAAGTGCAATTTTGTTGAACAACCACAATTTATTGCTGTCGAAAAATTCAGCTTTCCGATAAGTTTCAAGCGCCTTTTTATAGTCGCCCGACTTTTGGTAACAAAACCCGACTTTCTGAAAAAGCTCGGCATCCTTTTCACCCGTTAACAGGTAATTGAAAATCTCTACAGCCTCGGTAAAATAATTTTTTCTGAAATAATACTCGGCAATATTCCGGAGCAGCGATTCATCCTCTTTCAGTAAAAGGCCGATAGAACTGAGGTTGTGAAAATCGAACCGCCAGGTAAAAATATCCTCAAAATCGTGTTTACGCGGATGTAATTTGTAAAACCTGTACAAATCCTGAATGTATTGGTTCGAAACAATTCCCTTAAACTTGAGCGGATCGGTAATTTGTTCATCTTTTTGTATCTCTACCAGCTGACTGATTTCGGCATTCATTCCCTGTGCCAGAAAATCGCGGTTTTCCTTTGGCAGGTTTTCGATGCTGAAGCAAAACGAATATTTGTCGGAGTTGCATAAAATCGGCGCACTGTCGATTACTTCGAGGAAACTCCGGTTGATTTCATCGGCGTACCGCGTGTACTTTTCAATTTGCGGATTCGAGATAAAAAACGGCATAAACCAGTTGGTGATTTCGTTGAAATAAGGATACATTTTGAGCATTGCAAACGACCCCATAAAAACATCGGCGCCCTCCATCTGCAATTCCGAAAACTCCTCCATTTTATTCATCAACCCGGGCGAATCTTTAAAAATTTCCTGCCAATCGGGATTGCGGTCATCGTCCAAGCCTTCTCCCAACAATCCTTCGAGATTAATTTTGTCTTTCAGGTTGGGGCTTATTTTTATCATTTCAGGGATGATTTCATCCTTAATTTTCTGTTGAATTTTTGCTGTCTCGCGACTTCTGATCAACTGAATAATTACTTGCGTAAGGTTGTGTTTAAACACCTGATCTTCGTTGAGCAACTGCAACCGTGCATCGATTGCCGGGTATAACTGTAATCTCGAATCATACTTAAACAAACCAAGCATCAATCCAACCAACGCCCGCTGGTTCAGCTCGGGTTCGGGCGATTCGAAAAGCGTGAAAAGCAATGCAAATTTACGTTCATCAAAATAACGCAGCAAACTCAGAATGTTGGCCGAAATGAGAAACGATTTGTACGGTGTAGTTACAAATGCTGAATTAAAAAACTGATTAAGAAATTCAATTTCGCCATCGTTTAACTCGTTTGCAAACCAAAAATGATTAAAAAGCGCCACCATATTTTGCTGGTGTGCATCGTCCGAAATGTATTGTGTCCCGCTTTTTACATCGGTTTCACCGGCTAATGATATCAGTTCCTGGTGGAGGTAGTAATCTTCGAGAACGTCGATATAACTTTTCGGATTGGTTAACGGATGCAGCTGATTCATCTGTTTTCTTTCGTATTCAACCGAAGTCGAATATTTTATCATTATACTATCGAACACAGCATCAGTAAGTTCATAGGCCGAAACCAGCAATTTCCGGTAGATTTTCTGCCGCTCGGGGTCCTGAATTCCTTCAACCGTGTATTGCAGCATATAACGGTAGGTTTGTTCAAGATTCTGCCAATCATCACGAAAAACCTGCAACCCGTAATCGTTCATCATTTTCCCGAGCAGATCGAACGCCGGTTTTAACTTGCGGTTGGCAAGATGGCGGTTGATTTCGCTGTATTTTCTTTTTATTTCGGTGTCTGTCATTGCAATTCCCCTTCTTTCAAAAATAGATAAAACCTGCAGGGCAAAAAACACTCCGTTTAAGTTTTTCTGATTATATGACCGGAAACGAGCCAAATCACTGACAAAACAGGATGGAACCCGAATAATATTTGCAATTTGCGATTTGCAGATTTACATTTTAATGTTGTTTAGTTAAGGATGAATTAAAGAGAAATTATTACAAACACCCTTCGACTACGCTCAGGGTGACGGTCAGACTGAGCGTAGTCGAAGTCTGTTTTTCACTAACTAAACGACATTAATTTACAAATTACAAATCCATTTTATCCAGAATCAAGCATCCAACACCAGATATCCGGCAGGATAATCAGCAAATTCAAAATCAAAATCCAGCATCAAGAATCCACTCTCACTGCACACCCTTCACATTCATTTTCAGTGTGTAGGCTCCTTTGCGGGCCGTTACAAACAGAATATTGCGTTTTTTCCCACCAAAACAAACATTGGCCGGCGCTTCCGGAAATTCGATTTCCTCAATCAATTCACCTTTCGGATTGTAAACCCAAACCTTCCCCGAAGTCAGATACACATTTCCTTCGCCGTCTATAGTCATACCGTCGCTACCTTTTGGAGCAAAATGGGTTTTATTGGTCAGCGATCCTTCGGGTTGAATATCATACTTCCAGGTTATATCGGCTTGAATATCGGCTACGTACAAAATTTTTCCATCGGGAGTTCCGATGATTCCATTGGGCGTTCTAAAATCGTCAATCACGCGGGTAATAATGCCATCGGGACTGAGATAATAAACGCCGCGCACTTCCTGAATTTCTTTGTGTCCTTCTGGCCACCAGGGGCGGTGATAATAAGGGTCAGTAAACCACACGCCGCCTTTGGGTGAAATCCACAAATCATTCGGGCCATTCAGGTGTTTGCCATCAAAACCCTCATGCATCGGGATGAGTTTTTTGTTTTCATCGAAATAACCAAGCTGGTTTTTTTCATCGGCACAAGAAACTAACCGGCCACGGCTGTTAAAATACATTCCGTTTGAGCGGCCAGTACCTTCGAGCCACAGTGATATTCCTTTCTTTTCATCCCACACATAAATACGGTCGCTGGGCTGGTCGGTAAAATACACTTTGCCATCGGGTGCTACCGCCGGGCCTTCGGTAAACGAGTAGCCTGAACCGGCCTGAACGATTTGGGCATCTTTGGCAATCAGGTCAGTTTTACCTGTTTGAGCAAAAACAACAGAAGAAAAAAGTACAAGTAAAGTAAGAATCAGATTCTTCATTTTTCAATTGGTTTACGTTTTTGGTAAAAATAGGAAAGATTATGAAACGGGAAGTCTGGAGACTCGCGGATTTTATCCACGTAAATTTTGGATACTGAAACAAACACCTTTGAATACTCCACATAAAAAAAAACGAAGCATCCAAATTTCCGTTCAACCCTCAATTTCTATCATTCAACCATTAAAATTTCATGGTACGCATTGCTGATTCTACTTAAAAAACAAAAAACAGCATAGACTACCATTTACTTACAGCGCCCTGTGGCAAAGATGGTTTCAATTGCCCCCTCTGCATTGCGGAAGAAAACGTGGAGAACCGCGAAGCATTTTTTAAACGTAACAATATTCCTGAGGACAAATTTCAGTGCATAGGGTGCAGCCCGAACAACGGATTTTACCCGGAACTTGAAATTCTTGGAATCGACGGGCACTGTAAAATGTACGCCTGCATTCAGGAAAAAGAGTTTGCAACCCAAAAATGTCAATAGCAAGAATCAAAATACAAAACCGATACAAC
This sequence comes from Draconibacterium orientale, assembly GCA_020726265.1. Classification (GTDB taxonomy): domain Bacteria; phylum Bacteroidota; class Bacteroidia; order Bacteroidales; family Prolixibacteraceae; genus Draconibacterium; species Draconibacterium orientale_A. The sequence continues at coordinate 9,422 of DYSZ01000073.1, read as the reverse complement.
CGGCAAACCAACTGTCTGATTTCAGAGTATCTGAATAATGGTTTATAATCGTTGATGAAAGCCCGGAGAAATATTTAAAACTTTGTTAGTTTTGTGGCTTACAAATTCTGCGATGATTAGGAAGGCGCTTCATATACTGCTGTTTCTGTTTGTTTTGTGCTTAAACTCAAGGGCACAATACCAGGTAATGGTGAGCACCAACTATCCGCCATACAATTTTGTTAACGAAAAAAGTGAGCTTGAGGGATTCAACATCGATATTTTGAAAGCCATCCAAAAGTTGTACGATATCGAAATAAAAGTAACGGCAGCCGACTGGAAAACAGCGAATACATTGCTTGAAAAAGGGGAAATACAAGCCATTGCCGGTGCACACTACCCCGGAAATTCCGACAGCCAATACAACTATACACGATCGGTAATTCGTACTTCGCATTGTTTTTTGTACAACAGGCATTTTCGCAAAAGAATTTCGTCCGATATCATACGAACCGAAAAGAATCCTTTGATTGTACTTTGGGAGAATGACATCCTCATCCGTTACCTCCACTCCATAAATCCCAATTGCAAATTCGTTTTTGTCGATAATTACGAAGACCTGCTGAACGAACTCGAAAGAAGTGATGTTACGTGCGCCTTTTCGCAAAAGATTTCGAGTATGTACTTCACCGCAAAAATGAACAGACCCAATATCCGTACCGGAAATGAAGAGGTTCTAGAGCGTAACATGGGTTTCAAAATTTCGAAAGATGCGCCGGAACTGGCTCAAATGCTGAACAACGGGTTAGAGGTAATTATGTCGAACGGCGAATACCAGAAAATTTACGATAAATGGATAGAGGACTATAATACAATCGGGAGTAACTGGTCGCACCTGGTAAAGTATTTTATTCTTGCCGGTATTCTTGTCACTTCAGCGATACTGATTTTGCTGTTTTTCAATTATCTGCTGCAAACAAGCGTAAAAAACAAAACAAGAAATCTCCGGCTTCAGCTCGAACTAAATTCGGCAATTACCAAAGAACTTGAGAAACAGAAAAAAAAAGCCGAGGAAAGCGACAAAATGAAATCGGCATTTCTGACCAACATGAGCCACGAAATCCGCACGCCCATGAACGGCATCATGGGGTTCACCGAATTACTGCAGTCGCACAAATATTCGGCCGACGAGCACGAACATTTTATCAGCATCATTCAGCAAAGTGGCGAAAGAATGCTGAATACCATCAACAATATTATAGAAGTATCGAAGATTGAATCGGGTCTTGAGTCAATACACATCAGCGCGACAAACATTGAAAAAATTATTGGCGAACTGTTCCATTTTTTTGATCTTGAAGCCAAAAGAAAAGGGGTACATCTTTTCATCGAAAAAAAGGAAGTGACACTCGATGAGACTTTTTATTCTGACAAATACAAACTGAATTCGATACTCACCAACCTGATAAAAAATGCACTGAAATTCACACCACTGGGACATGTAAAAATTGGCTACACAGTTACAAATGAAATTTTCAGTTTTTATGTTTCCGACACTGGGATTGGTATTGAAGAGGAGAAACAGAAAGCAATATTCAATCATTTTGTGCAGGCCGATTCCACCATTTCAAGCCGCTTTGAAGGCTCGGGACTGGGACTCTCGATCAGCAGGGAATATGCGAAAATGCTGGATGGCAAAATCAGGGTTGAATCAGAACCCGGCAAGGGATCAACTTTTTATGTTACCATTCCAAATCACTTACCAGCGGCTTCGCCAAATCCAAAAACCAAAGTACAGGAAAATAACAAAAAGCCGTTGATACCGGCAGGTTTAAAAATAATTGTTGCTGAAGACGACAAAACATCATTTTTTCTGCTGAGATACATTCTTAAAGGAATTTCGGCCAACATTTTGCATGCAACCACAGGGTTCGAAGCAATTGAACTGGCAAAAAACAACCCCGATACAGCGGTAATCCTTATGGATTCGCGAATGCCCGGATTGGATGGAATAGAAGCTGTAAAACAAATTCGCGAATTCAACCGGAACGTTTATATTATTGCTCAAACAGCTTACGCGCACAACGATTACAAGTCGGTTACCCTTGAGGCTGGCTGTAACGAGTTTATAGAAAAGCCGGTGAGCAAAAACAAACTTTTGCATTTAATTGCAAAAGGAATTCAAAAATAATAAGGTAAAGATTGTTGGTTAACAAACATTTGTTTGTTGCAGGGATTGGAGTGTATTAATCGCACGGACTTAAATCGCCGCCACCCTGAACCACCAACCTGGATTTTGGATAGCCGCCTATTTTTACCCTAATCCATCCCGTACCGGGATGAGGAAATTTCAGTATCGTTTTGATTTGATTTTATTTGAGCATTTTTAAAGAAAACCTGCCGATTGGCAAAATTCCATTCGAACACAGTTATTCCAATTGGTGCCAAATACAGATGGTTTGTGATGATAAATTTTAACGTTTATATCCCAGTCAGCGGTTGTATCCGAAATCATCTGAACCGTTTCATCCGAAGGTGAATCGTCGGAATTAATCAACTCCAACAGCCTGTATTCCTACTGATAAACGCAGTTTAATGTTTCCTCAATATATCGTGCCCCGTTTCGGGTTGAGATGCTGACAGATACTAATGGTGCTTATCTTGCGCATCAGCAAACTCATCAGTTTGTCGTGGTTCACTTTGTCGAAAAATTTCTCTTAATCAAGCTCTATTACTTGCGTTTTTCCTTCGTTTAAAAAGGATTGTGCTTGTATTACTGCCTGGTGGGCGTTCTTTCCGGGTCGGAACCCATAACTGAACATCGAAAAATTTGGTTCGTAAAATTGTCCCAGCCATTGGCTGATGGCTTGTTGCAATAGCCTGTTTATTACAGTTGGGATGCCCAACATTCTTACTCCTCCTTGTGGTTTAGGTATTTCTACTTTCTTCACACGACTGGGTGTGTAATTGCCTGATAGTACTTCCTGACGGAGTTGAAGGTAGTTGGCGCTCAGGTAGTCGCGAAGTGCATCGGTCTGCATACCGTCAACGCCTCCTACACCCTTGTTACGTTCCACTTGTAAAAGGGTTTTCTCCAAATTCCGCCATTCCATGATGGTTTCAAGCATCTACTTTAACTTTTAATCCACAGGGGGCACTCGCCTACTGTTTCACGGATTGGCTATTCTCCTCTTGCATTTTACTCTCGGTTTCCGACCTATTCGCATGCAAGTAGTTCTTTTACGTGTTTCGGATTTTAACGCCTTTCCTGTAATTCGTTGTAAGTTCCTTCCCTCACTTTAACATTCAGCCCTTCGTGGAAAATGTTCCACTACTATGGCTTCTGCTGACTTCTGACAGTGCCGTATTGCATCACTGCAACCGTTCTCGCTCGGGCATTCGCGCATACCTCCGCCTACTCAGTGTCAGATATCTCGGGGTAAGATCATATCCTTTCTATTCATGTAGCCTCTTCATTTACGTTATCGTGTTCTGTGCAGTATAGGGCTTCTGCTTCTTTTGCAACATCACCCACACAATCCCGCCTTATATGAAGTTTCTGTTCGTAGGCTCAAATATTTGCCGCCAGCTTCTTTCAGATTCGCAGTCGCCCACAACACCCTTGCTCTTGGCTAATGGTATGTACTGCAACACTCATTCGGGACTTGCACCCTATAGAATATTACCATGCCCGACACACCAAAAAAGAGCGCCGCGTGTTGACCGTAGCACTCTTTTTGACTTTTAAAAATTGATCTTCGATGTACTAACTGAGCAAAGTGTCAGTTATTTTCTTTTCTACAAAAGCAACAAGAGCTGTTCCCTGTCCTTCACCTCACTTTGAAGTGGCTTCTTACACAATCAGTTTTCAAGATACCATCGGTATAACCGACTGATGCCTTCTTCAATTTCTACTGTATGTTGCCATCCTAACCTGTGCAATTTTGACGGATTAGTTAGTTTTCGCATTGTTCCATCAGGTTTTTCAGTATTAAAGGAAATTTTACCTTGAAAGCCAATGGATTTGCTGATAAGTTCCGACAGTTCCCTGATAGATATTTCCTTCCCTGTACCTATATTGATGTGGGTATTTTTTATTTCATGGCCACATTCGGCTTTTAAGTCCTTAAAACTTCGGTTTTCCAACAGAAAAACACAGGCATCAGCCATGTCTTCCGACCAAAGAAATTCGCGTAATGGGTTGCCAGTACCCCAAACTTCCACAACAATTGTATTATCTCCTGATGCTGAGAAAATCCCATATTTCTGTAAGATGCCAACGATATCATTATCTGAAGAAGCAGCTGTTATTCCCTCTACCGGTCGTTTACCTAAATCGGTTCTGATGGCTTGCCAGTTTCCCTCCTCAAGACATTTCCCTAAATGTATTTTACGCACCAGTGCAGGTAACACATGTGATGTTTCGAGATTGAAATTATCGTTTGGCCCGTATAAGTTGGTAGGCATAACGGCAATAAAGTCGGTACCGTATTGGAGGTTGTAGCTTTCGCAAAGTTTCAGACCGGCAATTTTGGCGATGGCATAAGGTTCGTTTGTATATTCCAGTTCACCTGTGAGCAGGCTGTTTTCCGGAATGGGCTGAGGAGCTTCGCGAGGGTAAATACAAGTACTGCCGAGAAAAAGCAGTTTTTTTACTCCGGAAAGATAGGCCTGATGAATGACATTATTCTGAATCATCAGATTTTCGTAAATAAACGCACCCCTGTATGTGTTATTTGCAACAATACCGCCGACTTTTGCTGCAGCAAGTATCACATACTCCGGTTTCTCTCTTTCAAAGAAACGGGCAACATCAACTGTATTCAGCAGGTTTAATTCGCTGATCGACTGTCCGATAAGATTGGTATATCCCTTGCTGATCAGGTTCTTCCAGATTGCTGAACCAACCAGTCCAAGGTGTCCTGCAACATATATTCTGCTATTTTTATCCATATTCTTAAATAATATTAAATGATACTGTCTCTTCTGATTTTTATCTGAATGGCGTTGGGGATCGGTGTATCGGAGACCAATACCAGATAGCCCCCTCCTCCTGCTCCTGAAATTTTCCATCCCGATGATTTATTTCTATACAAATCAATCGTTTCCCTGATTTGGGAATTCACCATTAATGGAAACATAGAAATTTGGGCTTCAAACGACTCCCTGAAATAATGACCAAATTTAGCCACATCTTTTTCTAAAATAGCATTCCAGACTTTTAAGGCTGAATCAGCCAGCCATTCAGCCCCTTTTTTACAGGGATTTGATTCCTGAAGTACATTGAATTCGCTGGCGCGGGGAGCAAGATTTATAAACCAGAGATGTGATTCAATAAAAGCCAGAATGGATTCATCTCCGACATGCTCAATTTGTGAAGGCCAGTATTCACCCTGTGAATACTCCAACCGGTTTACTCCCGGAAAAACAATACCAATGGAATCCTGTGAGCCACTTACATATTTACTTCCCGGAGGATTCTCAATACAAAAGAGTGTTTTAGCATGTTTTTCAGGATCTCCGGGTGGAATATCGTTTTGCCATAAATCAATAGCTTTCTGACGGGTACTGCTCGACATCCCGCTGCGGTCATTAAATTCAAATTCAGGTTCAATGGATATGGTAATTACAGATCCGGGGTGATATTTTGAAACATAGGGTTGGTCTAACCAACCTCCTGCAAGATCGAGCCTGAATGGAATACGGCACTCTTTCCTCAGTGCAGTGGTTGAACGTGCAGGTAAACCCTGTCGCGGAATCCGTTTGCTTACAAAGAGTGTAATTCCGAGTTCATCGCATAATTTTTTTTTATCCGGGGTATAACCATCTTCGTTCACAAAGAAAATATCGGGGTTCAGTTGCCTGAGTTCTTTTTCAAAATCGAGTAGCCCGGAACCTGAGTTTATCCAGGCATCTTTCACTGCCCTTAACGATTTTACCATATATAATCTTTCTTCATCGCTATTGGTTGTCTTACGGGCTTTAAGTTCAGCGATGGTTTTGTCAGAACCTATGCCTACATACAACTCGCCGTATGTGGCGGCTTCTTCAAAAAATGCGACATGCCCTGAGTGAAGCATATCATAACAACCCGATACAAATACTTTTTTCATTTACTCGAAATAATTCATCGTTCTGAATCCGCCTTCCTGCAGCCAGGCGTCTTTTTTCATCACGGTGATGTCAGATTGCATCATATCGGTAACAAGACCCTGTAAATCGTATTGCGGTTTCCAATTCAATTTGTTCATGGCCTTAGAAGGATCTCCAATCAGTAGTTCAACTTCAGTCGGGCGGAAGTAAGCGGGATCGATGGCAACAATAGCTCCCCTCAATCCCATCGTTGAGTGTAAGTTTGAAAGCCGTTCTTTGATCGGCTCAAGATATTTTTCGCCAACATATTCGGCAAACCGGGGCTCGTCGATGGCGGTTAAATAGCCTTTTTCTTCAGCTCCTTCACCTGTAAAAGTAATTTCAAGTCCTATTTCTTTTCCACACATTCTAATGAAGTCGCGGATGGTGGTGGTGATACCTGTTGCAATCACATAATCATCGGGTTGCTCCTGCTGTAAAATTAAATACATGGCTTTAATGTAATCCTTGGCATGACCCCAGTCGCGTTTCGATGAAAGGTTCCCCATAAAAATGGTTTGCTGCATTCCGAGGGCAATGCGTGCCAGTGCGCGGGTAACCTTTCGTGTTACAAATGTCTCGCCCCTGATGGGTGATTCATGGTTGAATAAAATTCCATTGCTGGCGTGCAGGTGGTATGCCTCACGATAGTTTACAGTGATCCAGTAGGCATATAATTTGGCTACTGCATAAGGCGAGCGCGGATAAAAAGGAGTGGTTTCGGTTTGTGGAACCTGTTGCACTAGGCCGTACAATTCAGAAGTGGAGGCCTGATATATCCGGGTTTTTTGGGTAAGACCAAGGAGACGAACCGCTTCCAGCAACCTTAGCGTACCAATCCCATCGGCATTGGCAGTGTACTCAGGTGTGTCGAACGAAACCTTTACATGGCTCATGGCAGCAAGATTATAAATCTCATCGGGTTGTACCTCCTGCACAATGCGTGTCAGGTTCATCGAGTCAGTCATATCGCCATAGTGAAGTGTAAAATTACGGTTCTCCACATGCGGATCCTGGTAGATATGGTCGATACGGTCGGTATTAAACATCGACGACCGGCGTTTGAGCCCATGCACCATATATCCTTTTTTTAACAGATACTCACTGAGATAAGCACCATCCTGACCTGTAACACCTGTGATAAGAGCTGTTTTTTGTGACATAATGTGTTTGTTTTTATTGATATTGTAAAAATAGTATTTTTTTTTGATGAATAAATCATCCAGGGGTAACGGAAAACAGAAGACGGAAGTGATGAGCAGGAGGTTTTATTCACTATGAATTACACCAATGAACGCGAAAGTTATCTTTTGTTACAATAGCGGCACGGGATGCCCCCGTCCCGTCCCGAAACCTCGGGATCGGGATCAACAGGGGGTAGGTGCGCCCCCAATCACCCGGCAGGTGGTTTGAAATACTGACCTCTGCAACCGGTTGTGTTTTGCGAAATTTGCACATTACATCCCGGATATTCGGGAGCAAAACAACCTGGGTTTGTTTTTATTTGCATCCCTTGAAGAATCGTTGTTTAATTGTCGGTATAAACGACAAACAGCCAACCCCTCGGCACAGACGAGAGGCAGGCAGGACGAAGGATAGAGGTGGAGTTTTTATAACTTTATGGAAATTGATTATAAATTTCCTTCCGATGCGCAAATACAACAAATGTTACTGTATTTTTTTCAATAATTACCTCGATTCGATAATCACCAATTCTAATTCGAAAAGCCGATTTGTATCCTGAAAATTTTTATAAATTGATGATTTCAACTGGCGATGATACCTCAGAAACCTGCTTTACTACTTCAAGTATAGCACTGGCAAGTTCTTTATTTTTTAGTTTTCTGAAATCCTTGACAAATGCTTTTTCAAATTCATTGTTCATTTCGAAGTTCTTCTAAAAACATTGTCTTTTCTGTTTCGGAAAGTATTTTATTTCGGTGGTTGCGTTTTATTTTGCCGATTAAAACCAAATTTTCATTTGTTATTTCAATTCCCTCGTTCTTTTGAGCCACAATACGGGCTGTCTGCAAAAGAGCTTTACCTGCTTTTGTTCGTTCGTTAATCTCAATTGTTATCATCGTATTTTATTTAAATCCAAATCATATTTGCGTTTGCAATTTAAGAACGAAATTATAAAAAAACATTTGTGAGCCGGTTAATGTAGTTGATGCCCCCTTGTGGTCCTGCTACCCCTTCTATGTTGTAATCCAAATTTTCGGAGCACTATTTTCTGTCGCTCATCATGTTTTAAACCAACAGGATTTTTCAATTTCGCATCAAAATTTTTACAATGAAAACAATCATCGAACCATTCCGCATTAAATCGGTTGAACCCATCAAGATGACCACCCGCGCGCAGCGCGAAGCCTTTATCAAAGCGGCTGACTACAATGTGTTTAAACTCGACTCTGAAAATGTGATTATCGATTTGCTCACCGACTCGGGCACCAGCAGCATGAGCGCCAGTCAGTGGGGTGCGATTATGGAAGGCGATGAATCGTACGCCGGAAGTCCGTCGTTTAAACGGTTTGAAGCGGCTGTGAGACACCTGATGCCTTTTGAGCATATTATCCCAACCCACCAGGGCCGTGCCGCCGAGAAAATACTTTTCTCCATTATTGGCGGTGCCGGAAAATTCATCCCGAGCAACACGCATTTCGATACCACCCGCGCCAACATCGAGGCCACACAGGCTGTAGCCGTTGATTTGGTTATCGACGAAGGCAAGAATCCGTCGCTCATCCATCCTTTCAAAGGGAATATGGACATTGCAAAACTCGAATCGTTTATTCAGCAAGAAGGCGCTGAAAATATTCCGGTTTGCATGCTTACCATCACCAACAATTCGGGTGGCGGTCAGCCGGTTTCGATGCAGAACATCCGTGAAACAAAAGCCGTTTGCAAACGCTGGGGTATCCCGCTGTTTATCGATGCCTGCCGGTTTGCCGAGAATGCCTGGTTTATCAAACTGCGCGAAAAAGAGTATGAAAATATGCCGGTGGAAACGATTGTGCGGGAGATTTTTTCGTATGCCGATGGCTGTACCATGAGTGCCAAAAAAGACGCGCTGGTAAACATTGGCGGCTGGCTGGCCATGAACAACAGCGACTGGGCGCAAAGTGCCCGAAACCTGCTGATTCTCACCGAAGGGTTCCCGACTTACGGCGGTCTTGCAGGCCGCGACCTTGAAGCCATTGCTGTCGGACTGAAAGAGGTGGTGCAGGAAGATTATCTGCACTACCGCATGATGTCCACGCAATACCTCGCCGACCATCTCACAAAAGCCGGGATTCCGGTGGTACTACCGG
>DYSZ01000072.1 GCA_020726265.1 Draconibacterium orientale | reverse complement strand
TATTGGCGGTTAAAGTTCCTTTGAGTGTGTTTCTTGTCTCGTGCAATTTGGTGAGCAATGCGGTTAAACCGGCAAACTGTTTTTCCAACTGCCCGAATTTTTGCAAAAGCAACAGTTTCTCCGCTTCAATTTCGCTTGTATTTTTTGTTGAAAATTCATCAGCCGAAACCATTTTTAGTTGCGTAATCAATGTTTCCGAAGTTGCTTTCTGAACGGTCAGTGCGGTTCGAATCTTTTCAATTTCACCCTGAAAACGCTCTTTGTTTTTGGTTTCCCTGTCGAGTAATTCGGTACTTTTTTCAAGTTCGGTTTCCTGCTTTTTTATTTCATCCTGAAGTAATTTGGCAGTATTAAACGCATTTTCGATTTCCTGCCGGTTTTTATATTCCGGCCACGATTGATTGTAAATGTGGCTCCTGATTTTTAGATTGATTTCGTCAAGTTTGATTTTCCAGCCAGCCAGTGTTTTTGCATTGAACTGAAACTTTGTGTCCAAATCTTTGAGTTGCGAGATTGTTTCTGTCAGTTTTTCAATTTCGGTTTCAAAAGCCTGCTTTTTTTGGTCGAATTGCTGCTGCTCGCCGTGGATATTTTCAGCGCTGTAAATTTCAGGATGATGCTTTGAACCACACAACGGACAAGGTTCTCCTTCGGTTAAGCCCGTGGCATATTTTTCGAGTTGCGCTTTTACCCGCAAATGATTGGCCTGTTTTTCGAGTAATTTAATTTGAATTTTTATCGATTCAATCGTTGAATTGAGGAAAGTAATGGCTTTTGCCGAGGTTTTTTCATCGTGATAACCTGCAAAAACGGGCAGATTGAAAATCGTCTGGATATCTTCTTTTATATCGTTTTCTTCGATTTGATATTTTCTGATTTCAGCTTGGGTTTCTGTAGTTTGATTTTCGAGATTTGTTTTTTCGACAAACCATGTTTTTATATTCGAAAGCACCGATAAATCAGGCAATTTCAGCTTTTGTACTTTTATTTCTTTTGAAAGATTGTCGAGGTCGGTTTTAAGTTTAACCACTTTGTCGCTGGTTTCAGTTAAAATCAGAGTTCCTTTTTCAAGTCGTAATTGTTCGTTTTCAATGGTGCTGGTTAACGCCTTGACTTTAATTACAATTTCAAGTTCACCGGCCTTTTGTTTCAATAATTCACGCGATTCGTATTCCGCTTTTATGCTGTTTATTGCTGTTTCGTTTTGCTTTATTTCAGCATCATATTTTTCAAATCGAAGTGTGTCAGTTGCTATTTGAGATGTTTTCTGAAGAATCTTTTTACTGCTTGTTTCTAGCGCATCGAGTATGTTTTTAAACTGGGTAAAACATTTTTCGTATTGTTGAATATTCTTTTCAAGCTGAATAAAACCGGGCTGCTGTTTTTGAAGGTTTCCCAGCGCTGTTTTTGCTGCCTGAAATTTTTCGGCAAGTTCCTTAATTTGCTGCCATTTTGTTTCGGTGTTCTGAGCAGTTTTTTGTTTTTCATTCCATTCAACCAACTCTTTTTTCAACTGAATTAGTTGCGCGTCGAATGGATTGATTTGTTCGGGATCGATTTCGCCCAATTGCATCAACTGCCCCTGTACATGCTGAATATGGCCGTTATTTTTTGTTTCGAGCGCGGTTACTTTCCCAGCCAATTCAAACTTTTCGAGGGCGAAAAGTTCCTTCATCATTTTGGTACGGTCGGAATTTCCCAACTGCAAAAACTCCTGAAACTGGCCCTGAGGAATGATGATGGTTCGTTTAAAATTTTCGTAACTCAGCCCGATTGCTTTTTCGAGTTCAGCGGTTTCCAACGGGGTCCAATCGCTACCGGTGTGCTTGTAGGCTGTGCGTTCCAGGGTTCTTACATCATCGAATCTTTTGCTGTTTCGCCTACCTTTCACCATGGCGCGATACCTTGCCTGGTTTTTTCCTGTTTCAAATTCGAAATCGATAAGCAACTCATCCGATTTCAAATTCATCATGTTGTAACCACGGCCATCGCGTGAGTTTAAACGGTCGGTTTCGCCATACAAAGCAAAGGTAATTGCTTCGAGAATCGACGATTTCCCGCTGCCCACTGTACCAAAAATTCCAAAAAGTCCGGCATCGGTGAGTGTATTGAAATTGATAGTTTGCCGTTGCTGGTAGGAGTAGAGCCCTTGAATTGTAAGTTTTATAGGTATCATATTTAAAAGAGATTTTTTACCAAGAATAGCACAGATTTACACAGATTTTTGAATTCCTTTTTAAGGTTTTTCAATCTGTGTCCATCTGTGTAATCTGTGGTGATTTATTCATCTTCAGCTAAAATTTCGGTAAAAAGTTGCATAATTTCTGTGTTTGGTTCCTGGCTTTTTGCAAATTGAAAATATTCGCGAAAAAGAACGTCCATGCTTTTCCCAGGGTCGACGTTTTTTGATTGGCTTGTTTCTGTTTTTCCCATGTTTTTTACCTCTGGTATCAGCGCAATAATCCCGTCGTGTGCGGCATTCAACTGTTTTCTTTCGGCGGCAGTCAGAAACGTTTCAGTTACAACAGTGAGTTCTACCAGGCAATTCTGGTTTTGTTGCAGCCATTCAATGGCAGCTTCAACGCCTTCGGCCCTGAAACGCAGAAGTTTTTTGCCCGATGTGAGTTCTACCGGGGTTACTTTTGCCTGTTTTACGGGTTCAATTTCGGCTAACAGAATATATTTTTTTTGTCCGGCTTCGGCAAAACTGTACGACAACGGACTGCCACTGTACCACGCATTCCGCCCGGGTGTGTGCATCCTGTGTAAATGTCCAAGCGCAGTAAATTGAATCTGTTCAGGGATGTTACAGGTGTAAACTGCCTGCACACCGCCAACATGCAAAACAGGTTTCTCGTCGTCGGGTTCTTCCGGCATTTCGCCTCCTTCTTCCACTAAAAAAAGGTGGCTCACCAAAACGTTGATGCCTTTTTCATCACAATATTTTGTAGCTGATTGTTCCCATTTTCGTTGCAGTAAATTTCGGAGTTCTTCTTCACTGTTTCCTTCGCCCAGAAAAGTTTTAAACCGAATTGCATTTGCGTAAGGTGTGAGTAAAATCCGAATTGGAACTGGGTTCTCGGGTAGTCCGATTTCAATAAAACCTTCTTCTGATTGTAAAATCTTTAACCCGCTTTCGATACTAAATGGCGGCACAACTGTTCCGGGATAACCCGAAAAAATAATTCCGCATTCGCGCGCCAGTGGGTCGGGAGCTTCAATACGGTCGGGCGAATCGTGGTTTCCCGCAATTGCGATTACTGGTCGTTTCCCGTTGTTCGTAAGCTTTTTCAGTGTTTTGTAAAACAAATCAACGGCTTCGGTTGGCGGATTAAATGTGTCGAACAAATCGCCTGCAACCAAAACTGCATCAACCTGCTCGCGATCGGCAATTTCGCAGATTTCATTCATTACTGCCTGTTGTTCATCGAAACGCGAAAAATCGTCGAGCCGTTTGCCAAGGTGCCAGTCGGAAGTATGTAAGATTTTCATCGGTAACTGTGTATTTTCTTTCAAAAGTAATCAATAAATTATATGCTGATTTTTGTAACATCATTCAACAACCGTATTGTATGTAGATTTTGTTTCGAATACAACAGAAACCGATAAAATACACACCTGTTTTTGGTCATAAGGTAAATTTCATTTTTTGATAAAAAATCATGAATTGTGACATTCATCACATACAAACAATAGTATATAATCTTAATATTGTGAGTTGTTGTTCAGCTGTTCCGGTAGCTGTGTTTACTAATGTCGATACATTACCAACAACATGTTTTTGATAAAAATATTCTTATTAAACACTAAAATTATTAATTGTATGAGAACTAAAATTTTACTTTCATTTTTTATCATTTCACTGACATTTATTTTGTCGGTAAATGCACAAATCCCTGACAGAAAAGGCTGGTGGAAATTTGACGATGCGACTGATTTGGTGAAAGCCACAACAGGCGATCCGTTGGTAATTGTTGGTATGCAAACTTCGGTTGATGGTCCGGCTGAAGGTAATAAAGCAACCCAAATTCCTTTAGGAAATTACCTGTTGATGACACACAAAATTGCCGCTAATGGTGGTGGTACAATGGTGAACGAATACACACTGCAAATTGATTTTTCGATTCCTGTAGCAAATGCCTGGTATGCATTTTTTCAGACCGACCTGACCAACGGTGGCGATGCAGATTTATTTACCAACACAACAAATGCCATTGGCGTTGGTGAATTGGGATACACTTCAAAAACCATTGCATCAAGCACCTGGTATCGAATGATTGTTTCGGTTAAAAACGGAGAGCTTTTTAAAGTTTATGTCGATGGTGTACTATGGCTTGATGGCGCTGCCCGCGATATTGACGGACGTTTTGGGTTGGCCGATAAGCTGATGGTTTTTGGTGATAATGATGGCGATGATGGTACAATTAATTGTTCTGAACTGGGTATCTGGGATGTGGCACTCGACGAAGAGCAGGTAAAATCGCTTGGCGGAGCAACTGGTGAACGGGTTCCGGTTCGTACTAAAATGGGCTTGTGGAAATTTGATGATACCGCCGACCTGTTAAAAGCTGAAGTTGGCGAACCGCTCGTTTTGTCAGGTACACAGCAATCGGTTGCCGGACCTGATGAAGCCAATAAAGCCGTTCAGCTTAATTCAGGTAGTTACCTGAAAATGACAACAGGAATTCTTCCTAACGGCGGCGGAACACTGGCAAACGAATATTCAATTCAAATTGACTTTGCTGTTCCGCAAACCGGAGCGTGGCACGCATTTTTTCAAACCGATGCTGCAAATGCCAATGATGCTGATTTGTTTACCAACACCAGTGACCACATCGGAACTTCCGCAACGGGATACACAACCAATGCAATTATTGCCAACAAATGGTATCGGATGGTTGTTACGGTCGATAACGGCGAATTTTACAGAATTTACCTCAATGGGGAATTATGGCTCGAAGGTACAAAACAGGATATCGACAGCAGATTTTCACTCGGTAGCGAACTGCTGCTTTTTGCCGATGAAGATGGTGAAGACGGCACAATTTTATGTTCAGAGGTTGCCATCTGGGAAGTTGCGTTGACCGAAGCAGAAGTACTTGAATTGGGAACCGACCCTGCAAACCAACTACCTGAAAGAATGGGCCAATGGAAGTTTGACGATGTAACTAACCTGATGAAGGCTACTGTGGGTAATGACCTTGTGCAGATCGGAAATAATACTTCTGCAAGCGGCCCGGCCAATCAAAACCTTGCTATCAGTGTGCCATCGAGCAGTTATCTCGAAATGACGCATGGAATGTATGGCAATGGCGATGGTTTTATGGTTAACGAATATACTTTGCAAATCGATTTTATGATTCCTGAAGCCGGAATCTGGCATTGCTTTATGCAAACCGATCCGAATAATACAGGAGATGGAGATTTGTTTACAAAAACCAGTAACAATATTGGGACTTCTGCAACTGGTTATACCGTAGATGCAGTTGTTGCAAATACATGGTACAGAATGGTAGTTGTGGTTAAAAATGGTTCTTATTTTAAACTGTTTATTGATGGTCAACCTTGGTTAAGTAGTGGTGGTCAGGCGGTTGACGGAAGATTCGCTCTTGCCGAAAAATTACTGATGTTTGCGGATGAAGATGGCGAGGATGGAACAATTCATTGTGCTGAAATCAGCATCTGGGATGTACCATTTACCGATGAACAGGTGGCAAAACTGGGCAATGCAACCACAATTCCAACTGCAGTAAACGATATTCAACTGAGTGAAAATAGCGATTTGGGACAGAACTATCCTAACCCGTTCAACAATACAACCACTTTCGATTATCGTGTTCGTGAGGCAGGTAAAGTTAGTTTCCAGGTACTCGACATTACCGGACGTGTGATAAAGGAGATTGAAAAAGGTGTGCAGGATGCGGGAAATTACAAACTCGAATTGAATGCCGAAACCCTGAATCATGGCATCTATTTTATGAAAATGTATGCAGGGAAACTTACAAGTACCCGTAAAATGATTGTGAGATAAACCTTTAATTGTGTAAATTATATTTTGGGAGGATGCCTTGCTTTGTGGGGCATCCTCTTTCTAATTGCAATCGAACCATTTTGGTTTATTCGAGTTTCGGTTACAGCATATTCAAATAAAAGATGATCAAAAACACTGCATTTTTTTTCCTGTTCGCAATTTATTTTAATTGTGTGTCGGCGCAAACAGTTATACCACAGCGGGTGGGTTGGTGGAAGTTCGATCAGCCGGGAAATATGACGGTTGCTGAATCAGGATTTGGAAATCCACTTGTACTTTCAGGTAATCATTCACCGGCTACCGGATCTGCGCAGGGAAATGGCGCGGTACGGATTGGCGTGGGCAGTTATTATAAACTTACACACGGAATTGCGCCCAATGGCGGGGGAACCAAAGTGAATGAGTATTCCATTCAATTCGATTTTAAATTGACAGAATTGGGTGCCTGGCGGTGTTTTTTCCAAACAACTGTAAACAACTCAGGCGATGGCGATTTCTTTATCAACCCATCAGGAAATATCGGTGTTGCAGCAGTTGGTTACAGCGGATTGACTGTTAATCCAAATGAATGGTACAGGATGCTGATTTCGGTTAAAAACGGTTCGTTCTTTGCCGTGTATCTCGATGGAAAACTGTTGACGCAAGGAGCAATTCAGGCTGTTGACGGACGTTTTTCGCTTGAAAGTCAGTTGTTGATTTTTGCTGATGAAGATGGAGAAGATGGAACAATTGAATGCGCTGAACTGGCTATCTGGGATAAACCACTAACCGCTGCGGAAGCCCTGCAACTCGGCGGATACCAGCATACAACACCATCAGCACAAAATCAGCAGCCCTATTTACAAAATCCCGGACAGGATAGGATGACAATTTGCTGGCACGATTCAGCACAAACAGCCACAAGTGTTGTTTTTGGTACCGATTCGGCACAATTAAACCAGGAAGTAGCCGGTACGTCCGAAATCATTATTGAGCCTTACCGGTGGCACACGGTAAAAATTACAGGATTGCAACCTGCAATTCGCTATTTTTATCGTGTAAAAAATGGCGACAGGCAGTCGGGTATTTTTGCGTTTAAAACACTTCCGTCCGGTACTTTCAACGGGAAAATCAGGTTTCTGATGCTGAGTGATACGCACAGTGGCGATACCACAATGGCCGGAAAAATTGCCCGGCAGGCGGTAAAATCCATCAGCCAGTTGTACGGATCGGATTTGGAAAATCAGATTACCGGAATAATTCATTCGGGCGATGTGGTAATGAGCGGTACTTCGGCTGACCAATATGCAAAACAGTTTTTTGCACCCTTAAAATCGTTAACGGCTTCAATCCCAACAACTGTTGTGGCTGGAAATCATGAAGTTGAAAGTTCTTATTTTTATCAGTACCTGAAAGTGGATGATCTTTCAGGTTTGCCCGGAACTCCGGGCCTGGTGGAAAAAGTACTTCAGTTAAAAGTTGGAAATTCCCTGTTTATCGGGTTAAATACAAATGTAATCAGCCAATATGGAAATGTTCAGGCTACCTGGCTTAATAATCGGTTAAAAGAAGTTGAACAGGATGCCGGAATCGATTTTGTCTTTCTCTTTTTTCACCATCCGCCGCACTCCGAACTTTGGGATGTGGTTAATACTTCGGATGAAGGTGGCAGGTATGTACGCGACGTTTTATACCCTGTCATAAAAAAATACAGCAAAGTGCAGCAAATGTACTCGGGCCACACGCACGGATACGAACGCGGAACAATTCAATCATCAACGCCTGGCGGCGATTTCAGAATGATTATTGGCGGTGGAAGCGGTGGTGCTCTCGATCCCTGGGCAGCAGGTGCCAATCGCGATTTAGCCGATATTTCAGTTTGTATCAGCAACTACGAGTTTCAAATTCTTGAAATTGATATCGCTGGCAGGTCGTTTACTAATACCGTTTACAGTTTAGGTACTTTGAACAAGCCAAAAAACGGGGAAGTAATCGATTCGTTTTATAAAAAAATAAACCAGACTGAACCTGCAAAACCTACTGTGGAAAATGTTTCGTCGAAAGCCGGAAAAGTGGTGGTGCAAACTTCAAAATTTAGTGGCTCCGATTCGCTGATGTCGGTTCATTTACAGGTATTTACCGATGCAGCTTATACATCGGTAGTTTTCGATACGGTAATTAATAAGGTTAATATTTATGGAGTTGACGCAAATGGAAATCCACTTGACCTCAATAAAAATCTTGATCTTTATTCGACCTCAATTGCTGAATCGCATTTTATTACCGGGAAAACTTATCACTTTCGTACACGTTATCGCGATAATAATCTGAAATGGAGCGCTTGGTCCGACTTGTTTGCAGGTTTAATCACATCGGCTGAAACACAACTCATGTTAACCGGAATTTTGGTGAGCCAGAATTATCCGAACCCTTTTGCAACCGAAACAAGCATCGATTATTCAATTCAAACTGAAGGCAGCGTGACATTCAGAATTTACAATACGCTCAATCAGCTTGTGTTTGAACAGCATTTAGGTATTCAACAGGCCGGATTTCAAACCTTGAAATTTAAAAATACCTTTCCCGAAAGCGGGGTTTATTTTTACGAAATCAGTTCAGGTGCTTCCAAACAAATAAAACCGATGTTGATTTACAGATAACCGAAGAATTTCTGTTTTCCGGGGTAACAAAACCGGCTTGTTTTCGTCGTACTGATAACAAAAACAGAAACGATGAAAAAATTGTCCTTGATTTTAGTGGTTGCCCTTTTTATTTTTACTTCGTGCGAATACAATCCCGGAGTTTCGGAAGCTTTTACCAAATACAGGTTTAAAGATGGTGTTACCACCATTTCGGTGCCCGGTTGGGTAATTGGCCTCGCTGCCAACATTGGTGAGATGGATGATGATGCACGCGAATTGCTTCAAAGCATCGACAAAGTAAGGATTCTTGTGGTGGAAGATGAAACCCTGAACAGAGAAATCGACCTGCACCAGGAATTCAGTTCGAAAATTAACCGGAAAAACAAATACGAAGAGTTGCTGACTGTGAATGATAAGAACGAAAACATCACCATTTACGGGATTATGGATGAGGAAGTGATTTCGGAAATGGTAATCCTGGTTGGCGGCGACGATAATGCGCTGATTTATGTACGTGGCGAAATCAGCCCCGAATTACTTAAAGAAGAAATCAGCACCAAAAAACATGGAAAATTCCTGAGCCTGAATTAACTCCTTTATTTCGCCTCTTTTTTTGGAAAGATCATTGAAAGTACCACACTTCCAATCATTACAAACGCAATAAAATAGAGCGAATAAACGGGCTGAAAACCAAGTGATTCGAGCTTTCCGTGTAATAATAGCTTAACACCAACAAATATCAGCAATACAGCAACGCCCGGTTTCAGGAAACGGAATTTGTTGACAAGGTTGGCCACAAGGAAAAACAATGAGCGCAGACCCATGATGGCGAAAATGTTGGAAAAGAAAATGATATACGGGTCGCGCGAAACAGAGAATATTGCGGGTATTGAATCGAAAGCAAAAATAAGATCGGTAAACTCAATCATTATTAACACAAGAAACAGCGGCGTGAAAAACAGTTTGCCGTTGTTACGGAACCAGAATTTATCGCGGCTGTAATCGGGATGAATATTGATGTGTTTGCTCACAAATTTTACGAGCCACGAATCTTTTGGATCTTTGCCTTCCTTTTCTTTTTCGAACAGGATTTTTACGCCCTGAAACAACAAAAATGCACCGAATACAAGCAACAACCATTCAAATTTCTGGATAATGGCAACGCCGGCAAAAATGAATGTAAAACGTAAAACAATGGCGCCAAGAATACCCCAGAAAAGAACCATTTTATAGTCTTTCTGTGGTACAGAAAAACCTTGCAGAATCATCAGCATCACAAAAATATTATCCACCGATAACGTCTGTTCAATAAAATAACCCGAGATGTAGTTGATGGCCTGCGACTTTTTGTATTCCATCAGCATCTCTCTGAACGTGTTTGTTTTAAACTCGAGATAAGGATTGTACAAAGCTGCGATTTCCTTTAATTTTTCGAGCGAGTCGATACCATGAATATAATGTCCGAAATAGTAGATCACAAAATAAAAGGCGATACCCATCGCAATCCAGATGGAACTCCAGGTCAGCGCTTCACGCATTGAAATAACATGCACCTTGCGACCTACAAAAACCAGGTCGATCATCAGCATGGTAATAATAAAAATCAGAAAAGTCAGTGTCGAGATTATTTCAATACTCATGTTTATTCAATATTTGTTAAATATGGGTTACGCCGCCCGAAACAATAAATTTCATGGCTTCGGCGGGTGATATGTCAATTTTTGTAATACGTTCAGAAGGAACAAGATACAGCTCGCCCGAGAAGTTGTAGGAATGAGGAAAGTAAACAGCCGAAAGTTCTTTGTTGCCGATGCTTTCCATGGTTTCGCGGGTTACAAAACCCATTTTCCAAAGGTTATTTTCCACGTTAAAAAGTACTTTCACAGGGATGTTAAATTTCTTTTCTTTTCCCACAAAAGCTGAAAACAGGTCGTTTAACGAAGAGTAAAACAGGTTTAAAACCGGAATTCGTTCTATCAGCCGCTGCACAACTTTCCGTAGTGGTTTAATTAATGCTGTTTCGGCAATAAAACCCAAAGCTGTCAGAAAAATGAACGAAATAAGAATACCGAGGCCCGGGATGTTAAACCCGATGAGCGTTTCAAAGTTCTGTGTCAGCCAGCCATCAACCGAAATAAAAATGGAATACACGATATAAATAACGATAGCTACCGGCGCCACCAGCAATACACCCTGCAAAAAATATTGTGTCAGTTTTTTCATGTTTTCTTTAGCTAAACCTACAATTGAACACGCGGTTTTCTTAAAAGTTCTGTTTCGCGAAATGTGTTACTGCAATTGCTGCTTTAAAAAGTCAGTCATTTTTGTATAAAGGTGCATGGTTGTATTTCCGCCACTGATGCTATGGTTACGGTTGGTGTAAATGGCCATGTCGAATTGAACACCTGCCTGTACCATTTTCTCGGTAAACTCATAGGTATTTTGTGCATGAACATTATCGTCAGCCGAGCCGTGCACAATCAGCAGCCTGCCTTTGATGTCGCCTGCGTGGTTCAACGGTGCATTTTCGTCGTATCCCTGTTGGTTTTCTTTCGGAGTGCGCATATATCGTTCTGTATAAACCGAATCGTAAAAACGGTAGCTTGTAACCGGTGCCACGGAAATACCGGCTTTAAACAATTCACCGCCTTTTTCCATGGTCAGCAAAACCATAAAACCACCATAACTCCATCCAAAAATGGCGATGTTGTTTTTATCGACAAAAGGCTGTGTGCTTATGTATCTGGCTGCTTCCACCATGTCGTCCGATTCATAACGGCCGAGCTGCATGTAGGTAATTTTTCTGAAATCTTCACCCCGGGCGGCAGTCCCACGCGGATCGACACAAACCACCAGAAAGCCTTCCTGTGCCAGGTAATTTTCCCAGCCGATGCCGCGCCACGAGTCGGCAACGCTTTGTGAGTTGGGACCGCTGTACTGTGTCATCACCACCGGGTATTTTTTACCTTCCTGAAAACCTTCGGGTTTTATTATGTATCCATTCAGTTCAACACCCTGCGAAGTGGTAAAACTGAAAAATTCCTTTGTAGGAAGCTGCATTTGTTTTAAGGTATTGTTTAAAACTGTATTATCTTGTATTACACGCAACTGGGTGTTTTTTGTGTTTTCGTGAACCGAAACAAGATTGGGTGTTTTTGCACTGCTGTAAAAGTTGATATAATAGTTGAAATTCTTACTGAAAACAGCATCGTTTGTTCCCTGCAGCGATGAGAGCTTGCCTTTCTTTTTGCCATCTTCGCTGATATAATAAACCTCGCGACGCAAAGGCGATTCAGCAGCAGCCTGGTAGTAGAACAGTTTTCGAACCGCATCGTATCCATAAAATTTTGTAACATCGAATTTTCCGTTAGTAATTTGTGCTGTCTGAAAACCATTGCTGTCGTGCAAATACAAGTGACTCCAACCATCGCGTTCGCTGGTTACAATCCAGCGGCCATCGTCAAGTATTGTAAATGCATCGAGAAAACTTTCGTCGATGTATCGTTTGTTTTTTTCGGTGTACAAAATGCGGGCATCGCCAGTGTAAGGGTTGGCTGCCATTATATCAAGGTTATTCTGATTGCGGTTTAAACGCATAATCAACAGGTTGTTGGCATCAGGTGCCCATTTCAGTCGGGGAACATAAATGTTCGAATCTTTGCCAATTTCCATAGCCATGTTAGCGCGTGAGCGTACCTCGTGCACCATTACCGAAATGGTTGAATTTCGCTCGCCAGCTTTCGGATATTTAAAGGTTTCTTCACCCGGATAAACACTGAATTGCTCGTTTCGCGGACTTTCGCCGGCATAAACAGGCATGGTAAAATCGGGGACTTTACTTTCGTCGAAACGCAGAAAAGCTAAAAATTTATTGTCGGGCGACCACCACAAAGCGCTTTTAAAACCAAACTCTTCCTCGTAAACCCAATCGGGAATCCCGTTGATGATTTTGTTTTTCGTGCCATCAAAAGTAATCTGGCTTTCGCTGCCAAATTTCAGGTTTTTAATAAAAATATTGTTATTGCGCACAAAGGCAATTTTCTCGCCATCGTTTGAAAATACAGGCGCCTGTTGTGCCCCTTTGCCGGAAAGTGCTGTAAATTCTTCAGTTACCAGGTTCCAGACAAAATGTACTGCAGTGAATGAATGTCTGTAGATAGGTTTTACATCAGTGGTCAGCAGAATTTTTGTTTCGTCGCCATTGAATTCATAATTTGTAAACGATTTTTCCGCTGCATCCCTGATTTTTGTAATATCGAAAACCACTGCCACTTCTTTGCCGGTTTTGTAGTTGTATTTTACAATCCGGCTGTTGTTTTCGAGCATGGTGTAATGTTCGCCGTCGTTCATCGGGCGCAGCTCATTTACCGTGCTGGCCCTGAAAGTACCTTTTACAAAAATATCATCGAGGGTTATTTTTTTTTCGGGTTGTGCCTGGCCGGTTAATGCAATCAGCAGCGAAACGGTAAGAATCAGTAATCTGTTCATCTTGTCTAATTTTAACTTTCAACGGTGAGCAAAGGTAAAATTTGTTGGGTAACGTTAAAATGAATCGGGTTGAATTCGGCTAAAAACAGTAATGCTGAATCAATGTTGTTTAGTTTTGCAAGTCTTTGATAAAAATTAGTTGCAAACACCCTTCTCCCGAAGTTTAGGGATCGCTCAGGGTGACCGTCAGACTGAGTCCCGAGTACTCGGGAAAGTCTGTTTTGTTATCTAAACGGCATTAAATTTCGATTCGATTTTCAGAATATCGACAGTTTTGTTTCGGTTGTCAGCAATTCAAGGAATTTCATGCCACGATGCGAATTTCCTTTTTCGTTGAGCCGCGGGCTCCAAACCCCGATGCTGTATTTGCCGGGATGAATGGCAATGATTCCACCGCCGATGCCGCTTTTACCGGGCAACCCCACTTTAAAAGTAAACTCTCCCGACTCGTCATAAAATCCGCAGGTTTGCATAATGGCGTTAATGCGTTTTGCCTGACTTGTATTTACCACTGGCTGGTTGTTATGCATTGTTTTACCGCCGTTGGCAAGAAACAGAAAAGCTTTTGAAAGTTCCTCGCAATTCATTTCGATGGAACAGAGATGAAAATAGAAATCGGTAACCGCTTCGGGATTGTTTTCGATGTTGCCGAACGATTTGATGAAGTTGCAGAGCGCCACATTCCGGTATCCCACTGATTTCTCAGCGGTTGCAATTTTTTCAGAATAACTGAGTTCTTTGTTTCCGGTGGTTTCGCGCAGAAAAGCCAGAAATTCGGTTTTTGGGTTTTTCAACTGGCTGATGAGAATATCGCAAATCACCAGCGCACCGGCGTTAATAAACGGGTTGCGCGGAATGCCTTTGTCGGTTTCGAGCTGAACCAGCGAGTTGAAAGCCGTACCCGAGGGTTCAACACCCAGCCGTTCCCAAATTTTTTCGCCCAAAATGCGGTAGGCCAGCGTCAGCGAAAAAACCTTGGCAATACTTTGTATCGAAAATTTCTCGTGGCAGTCGCCCATCCCGACTTCAAGATGGTTTAAACTGGTAAGGTAAACGCCAAACATTTCAGGATTCATATTGGCCAGTTCAGGAATATATCCCGAAACCTCTCCCTGATTTTCACCGGCCTTTACTTCGTTAAAAACCCGTGTGATAATTTTTTTGTAGTCCATTTTTCTGCTGTCAGTTATTCAACCCCAAAAGTAGCTTTTGACTTGAGGGCAGACGAGAGCATTTGTCAGCTTTTAAGCCGGTATTAAGTAAATATTGTATTCAGAATCTTTGAATGAAAAGAACTGACAGGTTGGATTTATCATGATAAGTACAAAATTTGTAATTAGAATTGGAGGTAATTGTTAAGAACCCGATGACAACTCACTAACTGAAAGATTAAATTCGGAGATTAAATTCTCTATTTTTGCATATACTTACAAATGATGTTATGGCTTACGAATCGGTTGATAAATTGCAGAATGCACTGGGAGAACAAGTGTTTCACTACACGCAAGATAAAAAGAAAGCTGCGGGCAGGGCACTTGGAACTATGATAGAGATTATAACCTATTATTTATTAAAAACATGGGGATTTAACAATTCAACTTCTATTGAGAGAGGATTGGTTGAATATGGTAACAATGAAATATCTCACAACGTGGAGTATTCGCTTCATCCAATAATTAATGAGTTTGAAGTTACTATTCCAAATGACGGTAATTCAATAACTTCAACCAAAATTTTAAAGGCGTTAGAAAATCAAATTGACCTATCAAAATTTGAAAAGAAAACAAATAACCTGCTTGACAAGCATAATATTTTAAGGAATGCATGTTCTATTGCAGAATCGGCAGAAACATTCCTATTAGCGAGCTTCAAATCATTTGGACAAGAAAATCATGAATTATACATTTTTGAACAACTGCAAAAGCCATATGCAATGTTCGAATGTAAAAGGGTTGGTGTTGAAGAAGGAACATCAAAAGGTCCTCAGACAATTGAAAAGGCAAAACAAGGTGCGTACGTTGCAAGAACAGCTTCTTCATTGCAAAAGATAAGAACTGATAATGGAGAAAAATATGGCTTAATTTACCGTTCAGATAATCAGCCATACATAAAACCATATACTGAATTAATGGAGGAGGTGATATATTCTTCCGATTCTGAATTATTAAAAAAGTTTATTTTAACTGTTGGAGTTGTAAGTAATCACGGAAACTGGTTTACAGCTGAAAACCAAAATAAAGAATTAAAAGTACTTTCACAATCCTATGATTGGCTGATTTTTTTAACTGATTTTGGTCTTGCCCAATTTATTGATGATTTAATCTTTAATCCTTCTCCTGAATTTATTTGTGTGCAAGAAGCATTCAAGAATAGCTATACTCCCGATAAAAAACGCAATGGATTTACAAAGGTTAAAATGGATTTAGCCTCTGATGCAGCGTTGTTAAAATATTTCACGGAAAATCAGAATAAAATTGAAGCATGGTTTAATATTATTACTCCAGATAATAAGACAATTATAGATTTAAAAAATGAGATTACGGAATTACGTTCAAAAAATTGGAGGGAGATATTATGAGTGCTGGTCGAACTGTAAATTCTCAAAGTCAAAGTTGGGGAACACCTCAAAAATATGTTACTGCCATTAAGAAATTCTTTGGTGGTTCCATTGCTTTAGACCCTTGTTCAAATGAATATTCTATCGTTTTTGCCGAGACTGAATATATGTTGCCAAAACAAGATGGATTAAAAGAAGATTGGAACTATTCAACAATTTATATGAATCCACCATACGGCTCTGATAGAGAAAGAGGAACTACAATAAAGAATTGGTTAGCTAAATGTGCATTAACTCATAACAGATATGGTTCTGAAATTTTGGCCTTAGTTCCTGTTGCAACAAACACAGGACATTGGAAACAAAGTGTTTTTGGGCAAGCAAGAGCAATTTGTTTCTTATATGATACCCGTTTGAAATTTCTTGAGAATGGGAAAGATGTTGGAAAAGGTGCACCAATGTCATGTGCCATGATTTATTGGGGAATTGATTACAAGAAATTTTATGACATATTTATTGAATTTGGTGCAGTTGTAGATATAGAGAATCTTAAAAAGAAAAAGATTGGGGATAAACGAAAAATGTTGACATTCGAGTTTGAAGAAGAAACAACATACGCCCAACATCGTGTGAAAAGCATGGGTACCTAATTGGTAACAAAACAATGATTGAAAAATACAACATCAAAGACACTGTTGACGTAATTCCTGAAAAAGAACAAATTGTAATAAAACCTGTTTCGCGACCGAGAAATGGCTGGGAAGATGCATTTATGGAAATGAATAAAAATAGGGAT
>DYSZ01000071.1 GCA_020726265.1 Draconibacterium orientale | reverse complement strand
CGATGAGTTCAGTTTTTAGAATTTCTTTGTCGATAACAGCTTGTAAATGCACTAAATAGTAGTTGTTCGAAATCATCTCCACAGGAGAAAGACTGTCGAAACTGGAAGTATTACCAGCAGTCAGCAGTAATTGCCAGGCCACTTCTTTCAGCGCCACTCCTGTGCTTTCGCTGAATTGTTTTTCAGAAAATTTATAATAGGTTTTCAGAAATCCAAACTGAATTAAAAATACACCAGCCACAGATATAACGGCCAGAATAATGATGTATTTAAAAGTTTTTCCTTTCATTTTTGTAAACCTGTGAAGCTAAACTAAGCATTTTTTTTATGCGTTGAAGTAGTTAACACTTCGTTAACAAAATAGAGGAATAGGTTAACATCATAGTTCTTAAAGCATTCCTATTTTTGTAATCGATAATACACTTTAAAATATCACAATTTAATTGCAAAGTCATAATGAAAAGAAATCTACAACCGTTGATGATCCTGTTTTTGATTGCACTGGTTAATGTTGCTTTGGCACAGGATGTTGCTAAAATTGCTTTCGAAAAAACTTCACATAATTTTGGTTCGTTTATGGAAGCCGTCGGTGTGCAAACCACCACTTTCAAGTTTAAAAATACAGGTACAGTTCCGTTAATTGTAAGTAATGTAAGGGCATCGTGTGGATGTACTACCCCAAATTGGACGCGTGAACCTGTGGCTCCAAATGCTTCAGGAGAAATTACTGTCAGTTATGATCCTAAAAACCGTCCGGGTGTTTTCACAAAAACAGTTACAGTAAGTTCAAATGCACAAAATTCAAATGTGATTCTCGAAATTTCAGGTCAGGTTGAACAACGTGAAAAAACTTTGGCTGAAAAATATCCGCGTGAAATCGGGACTTTACGCGCTTCTTCCAATCATATTTCATTTGCTCAGTTGAAACAAACAGCAATTGAAACAAAGGAACTTGAACTTGTTAACGATACAGATAAACCGGTGAAAGTTGAACTTCAAACAGTTCCACCACACATGAAAGCAACTGTTGAACCATCAACTATTCCTGCTAAAGGAATGGGTAAATTGGTTGTTGTTTATGATGCGAAACTTGCAGATACTTATGGTTTTGCATCGCACAGGATCTATCTTTCGCTCGACGGAAGTAAAGACTACAAAAACTCGATTGGTGTAAGCGCCACCATTGAAGAAGATTTTTCGGTGTTGACTCCAGCCCAATTGGCAATTGCTCCGGTGGTTGGATTTAATACCATTGAATATGATTTTGGCGATATGAAACAGGGCGAAAAGAAAGACTACACTTTTAATATTACTAACACCGGCAAATCAGATTTAATTATTCGCAACGTGCGTTCTTCATGCGGTTGTACAGCAGTGGCCCCATCTAAAAAAGTGATTGCCGCCGGTGAAACTGCTCCGATAAAAGTAACTTTCGATTCACGCGGAAAACGCGGACGCCAAAGTAAATCGGTGACCGTTATTACAAACGACCCGAAAAATTCCACTTCAACATTGCGTGTTTCTTGTAACGTGATTACTGAAGGCTGATAAAAATATTTTCAGGTTAAAAAGGTGTTGTAATTATCAATTGCAACACCTTTTTTTATGCTTTGTTTCGTGTTTTCTGGTAATTTTGAACGCAAGAAAATGAGAAAATGAAGGATAAAACGCGTCATCAACATTTTGAGAATGAAGCTGGTTTTCAGGGACTAAAAGTAAATGAAGGAATTGAACAACCCGATGCTGTAAATCACGAGTCGGTGAAACGATTTCTCCGTAAAAACCGGAATCTTTTACCAGTGAACGAATATGTTGATGGAATTCTGAAAGGTGATATCACCTTACTTAGTAAAGCTGTTACGTTGGTAGAAAGCGCCAGTGTCAAACACCAGGAAATTGCACAGGAAATTATAAAACAATGTCTTCCGCACAGTGGAAACTCAATCAGGATTGGGATAACCGGAGTTCCCGGCGTTGGGAAAAGCACATTTATTGAAGCGCTCGGAAGTTATATTACAAAACAAGGAGGGAAGCTGGCGGTGCTTGCCATCGACCCCAGCAGCGAACGCTCGAAGGGAAGTATTCTGGGCGATAAAACCCGAATGGAAGATTTGTCGGGCGATAAAAATGCATACATCAGGCCAAGTCCTTCAGCCGGGTCGCTGGGCGGAGTTGCACGAAAAACCCGAGAAACTATTGTGCTGTGTGAGGCTGCAGGGTTTAATCATATTTTTATTGAGACCGTAGGCGTTGGCCAAAGTGAAACCGCCGTTCATTCGATGACAGATTTTTTTCTTTTGTTGATGTTAGCTGGCGCCGGTGACGAATTGCAGGGAATAAAACGGGGTATTATGGAAATGGCTGATTTGATCGCCATTAACAAAGCCGATGGAAATAATTTCGAAAAAGCGCAGTTGGCAAAAATTCAATATAAAAATGCACTGCATCTGTTTCCCAAAAAGGAATCCGACTGGGTTCCCGGTGTGTTAACCTGTTCAGCGGTTGAAAAAAACGGAATTGACTCGGTTTGGTCTGAAATTGAAAAATACAGAAAACTTACAAATGAAAACGGTTGGTTCGCCACCAAACGAAACGAGCAGGCGATTTATTGGATGCACGAAACAATTCAGGAACATTTAAAAATGAATTTCTACAGAAATCCGGAAATAAAAATAATGATTGAGGAACTTGAACAAAAAGTTCTCGGTCAGTCGGTGAGTTCGTTTGCTGCTGCCGGAATTTTGCTTGAAATCTATAACCGAATAAAATAGCAGAGGTGTTTCAAAAGTTACTGGCCGGCTTGAAATAGATTTAGGTTTTTAGCTGTATATTTATCGAAACCTTTCGTTTACAGAAATGTTATAAATGCGAAAAATTTAATTAAAATAATAATAAATGAATTACGATGTAATCATAATCGGGAGTGGGCCCGGCGGATATGTAACTGCAATCAGGGCTGCTCAATTAGGGCTGAAAGTTGCCGTTGTTGAAAAAGAAAATCTTGGTGGAATATGTTTGAACTGGGGCTGCATTCCCACAAAATCGTTGTTGAAAAGTGCGCAGGCATTTGAATATGCTGTTCATGCTGCTGATTATGGTGTTGCCATCAGTGGCGAGGTAAAAGCCGATTTTAACGCGATGGTAAAACGCAGCCGCGATGTGGCCGATGGAATGAGCAAAGGCATTCAGTTTCTGTTCAAAAAGAACAAGGTTGAATCGATTGCCGGGTTTGGAAAACTTGCCGGTAAAAACACAGTGGAGGTTACTGATGGCGTAGGGAAGAAAACCACTTACACTGCAAAACATATTATTCTTGCAACCGGTGCCCGTTCGAGGGAGTTGCCAAACCTGCCGCAGGATGGTAAAAAAATAATCGGTTACCGCAAAGCGCTCACATTGGACAAACTTCCGGAAAGTATGGTTGTGGTTGGGTCGGGTGCTATTGGCAGCGAATTCGCTTATTTTTATCAAACCATTGGCACAAAAGTTACGCTGGTTGAATTTATGCCGACACTCGTTCCGAATGAAGATGAAGAAGTTGCAAAACAACTGGAGCGCTCTTTCAAAAAAATGAAAATGAGTGTGATGACAAGTGCTTCGGTTGAAAAAGTTGATACTTCGGGCGATAAATGTAAGGTGACCATAAAAACCAAAAAGGGAGAAGAAATTGTTGAAGCCGATGTGGTTCTTTCAGCAGTTGGTATTGCACCTAATATCGAAGGAATCGGGCTTGAAGAGATGAAAGTGGAACTTGACAAGAGCCGCATCAAAACCGATGAGTTTTACAGAACAAATGTGGAAGGTGTTTATGCCATAGGCGACATTGTGGCCGGGCCTGCACTGGCACACGTTGCATCGGCTGAAGGTATTATCTGTGTCGAAAAAATAGCGGGATTGAATCCACATCCGCTCGATTACAGTAATATTCCGGGGTGTACTTACACTAACCCTGAAATTTCATCGGTTGGAATGACAGAAGCTAAAGCAAAAGAAGCCGGCTACGAAATAAAAGTTGGTAAATTCCCTTATTCAGCAAGTGGAAAAGCCAGTGCTGCCGGACAGAAAGACGGCTTTGTAAAGCTTATTTTTGATGCAAAGTATGGTGAACTTCTTGGAGCTCACATGATTGGCGGTAATGTTACCGAAATGATTGCTGAAATGGTAGTAGCCAAAAAGCTTGAAATCACCGGCCACGAGTTGCTGAAAACAATCCACCCGCATCCGACCATGAGTGAAGCGGTAATGGAGGCTGCTGCAGCCGCTTACGATGAGGTTATTCATATATAAAAACAATAAGTATCTGATAAACCCGGGGCATTGTTCCGGGTTTTTTCTTTTGTCTTGAATTGAACATAGGAACAATGTATTCGAATAGTATCAAAATGCTGAAAATGAGGACAAAAGTTTTGCTGTTAATTTTTTAGTTTTATTTTTGCTGCCCATATTCAGCTACCATCTTGAAATGTATCTCAATACTTACATTATTTTTAAAAGTGATAATTCATTTAAATTTAAAATCAATGAGAAAACTAACTTTTCTGGCAGTTATGCTGCTACTTTCAACCTTGACTTTTGGGGGAGGCTTGTTAACCAACACAAACCAGAGTGCTCAGTTTATCCGGATGATGTCGCGCAACGCTTCGCGCGATATTGACGCGGTGTATTTTAATCCGGCAGGATTAAGTCTTATGCAGGATGGATGGCATTTCGCCATTTACAACCAGACTATCTTTCAGGACAAGAATGTTTATAGCGGATTTCCGTATTTAAATGACGGTGATTATCTGGGTAAAGTAGCAGCTCCTGTATTTCCAACGGCATTTGCAGTGTATAAAAAAGAAAACTGGGCATTCTCGTTCGGATTTGGACCGAATGGCGGTGGTGGTTCTGCAGAGTTTGACAGAGGTCTTCCGTCTTTTGAAATCCCAATTTCAAAAATAGTTCCGGGTTTGGCCGGGTTGAAACAGATTAGTCCTACGTTTGATGTTACAGGTTACGACGCCGATTTGTACTTTACCGGAAGCTCTGTTTTTTGGGGACTTCAATTCGGAGCTACTTATAAAATCAGCGATATGATTTCAGTTTATGGCGGTGTAAGATATATGCCGTCAAAAAATACTTACGATGGATACATCAAAGATATTCAGCTTGAAGTTGGAGGTCAATATACTCCTGCCTCAGCCTGGTTGACTCAAACAGCAGGAACCGTAAGTAGTCTTGGTGCCGGAGCAACTGCTTTTGCCAACATGCCCACAACCTTACAACCCTATCTTGCACAAGGAGGAAATTATACGTTGGCACAACTCCAAGGAGCAGGTCAGTTAAGTGCCACGCAACGTGCTGGAATTGAAACAGGTTTAAAATTGATGAGTCTCAGCCAGGCACAAATAGATGCAATGAATCTTACTCAGATTCACGGTGCATATACTCAGGCAAGCCCTACGTTTCAGCAACAGGCAGCCGTTTTAAACGGAACAGCGGCAAAACTTAACGGAACAGCCGGACAACTTGGTGATAAAGAAGTTAAAACAGAACAAACCGGAGCCGGCTTTACTCCGATTATCGGTGTGAACCTGAACTTATCAGAAGATTTAAATATTGGTATTAAGTACGAACATATTACTTATATGACATTGACCAATAATACTGAAGTTGATGACCTCGGATTGTTTCCTGACGGTGCCGAATCAGCCAGCGATATTCCTGCAATTTTAAGCATTGGCGCTGGTTATAAGGGTTTTGAATGGCTTGAAGCTCAGCTTTCGTACACTGCCTATTTCAACAAAGGTGTTGATTGGGGTATGAATACAAGGGACATGGCGGTTTGGAAAAGTTCAAACCCTTCTAAAATCCGTGCCCGCGAAATCGAAAAGATGGGTTATGAGCTTGGTCTTGGTTTGCAGTTCAATCTTTCTGAAAAATTTGCCGTGAGCGTTGGCGGTTTAATGGGCGACATGGGTGTTGCCGACAATTACCAGAGCGATTTCAGTTACAGCAACCCATCAACTACTGTTGGTGCAGGTATTATGTGGAAAGTGGGAGAAAGACTCACTTTGGATGCAGGTTTCTCTGATACATTCTACAAAGACCAGACTGTTACTTATACTGGTGATCCTGATTTAGGCGAATCATTTTCATACAAAGACACTTATGGCAAAACTACCTTTGACTTTGCCATTGGTTTATCATACAGTATTTTCTAAGATACACAAGAATATTGAGGGAAGCCGCTTCGAAAGAGCGGCTTTTTTTATGCTTTCCAGCGAAATGACTGGTTATCAATTGCCCGCTGGGTACCCAGAATTCCATTAAGATGGTCGTACTCATGCTGAATCAGTTCGGCTATATCATCTTCCAAATACCATGTTTCTTCTTCAAGATTCAGATTGTAAAAACGAATAGTCAGTTTTTTGTGCCGCATAACCTTTATCAGCAGGTTAGGGAAACTCATGCAATCGTCCCATACTTCAAACATTTCATCGCTTAAATCAACAAGAACAGGATTAATCATCGCCACCTTGCGGCCGGTGTTCAAACAAATTATACGCTTTAGTAATCCAATTTGAGGTGCAGCAATCGCGCGGCCAACTCCATATTGTTGTCTGAAATCGAGAACAGTATCAAACATTAAATTGATTTCTGGCATCAATCCAGGGATTTCTTCAGGTTGTACTTCTTCTGCCTTTTTATAAAGCAGAGGGTTGCCAATCAGTAAAATATCGTTTACAGCCATTTAATTTTGTTTTTTTCAAAAGTAATAAAGCTCCTTTAAAAAACGAAAGACCGCCTTTTCCCGGCGATCTTTCGTATATCCACTGTATCAGAATGTATCCGATTATTCTAATTCAAAAATCTCGCTGTAAACAGTTCCATCGGTAAGTTTGGCGGTCAATACAAACTCTTTTTTCCCTTCCATTTTCAATGGTGTTAGGTCGAACCGGAGTTCGCGCGTGAACCAGGCTTCACACATATCGCCGTTGGCATTGTGCCTGATTTCGAAAGCTGGAACCGATGATGTTCCCGGAATCCAGGGGTGCATCCTTGCCAAATCGATGGTGTGTTCCTTGCATCCACCACTGTATGATACTTTTATCTGCAAACAATTGCCATCAACAAATGCTTCGTGCAGGTAAATCGGATCGCGGGCCAGGCTGTCGTAATTAGCGAAATACAAATCGACAAAAGGTGCACAACTCAGCTCTTCGATAAATAAAATTTCGGCAGGTGTACCACGGTCACACGAAGGCACAACATTACTCAGTTCAACATATTCAACATGCACACGCTGGCCTTGTGAAAAAGTAAATCCATCAGGATAATAAAGTGGCTGGATACGGGTTCCGTTTTCAAGTTCGATAATAAAACCACAGTTTCCGGCTCCGGCATAATCAACAACCATTCCGG
The DNA here is from genome assembly GCA_020726265.1 of Draconibacterium orientale. Lineage (GTDB taxonomy): Bacteria > Bacteroidota > Bacteroidia > Bacteroidales > Prolixibacteraceae > Draconibacterium > Draconibacterium orientale_A. The sequence continues at coordinate 9,115 of DYSZ01000071.1, read as the reverse complement.
TATCTTCAAGTTTTATTTCATCTTCATCGTTTTGGCAACCGGTAAAAATGAATGCAAATGCAATTATTGTATATAAAAATAAGTGTTTCATGGCTTCTGAATTTTTTAAAAAACGTTTAACTGAACAGTTTATTCTTTAAAATTTCAAATCTTTTCTGCTTTCTTTTTGTTTAATTTCAAGTCGATAACAAACCTAAAGAAACCCAGCATAAAATAATCGTTACCAAAATTTATATTTAGCGGAGCAATTTCGTATGCAATTTTACTTTTGGGTGGATCAATTCGAATACCACAACCAAGCGTTCCACCATAATATAATTTTAAATAATATTCCGAACTGTTGATTGGCTCATCGTACCAACCACCAGTACCAAGTAATCCGCGGGTATAATTTATAAAACCACCAGTTCCAACAAAAAAAGAAACTCCTTTAAATTTTAGTACATCGAGATACCCGTTCAATCCGAGCGATGTTATTCTGAAATACTGGTCACGCACATCGGTTATTCCAAACGGGAAAAAACTACCTGTAGTAATTGTTGGACCAATTCTCAGATTATCTCTCCAAACCGATTTTTGATATCCAAATGTGAAAATACCGCCAACACCTGTTTCGCTTTTTCCTTCGTTAATACCCAATCCAACACCCAGTTTTAAGCTGTTTCTTGAATATTCCTGCGAAAAACATATTGACGATAAAAATACAAGTACAGTTGAAATTGTCAGGATTTGGCTATTAAGGTGCATATGTTTGAATGGCTAATTCTTATATTCCGGGTGATTTACCTCGCCTATAAACAAAATGGCATCGGTATCTTTTTCTGTGATGGCAAAAACAAATGGTTTATCGACATAAAAAATGGTTTTTGGTGGTTCGTTGCCTGCACTAGTGGTGGTAAAGGTTATGGCAGTCACGGCTGCCGCTTCTGTTCCGTTTTCGTTGACATCGATAAACGATTTATGCATTGCCGAGCTAATGTACAAGTCGGTATCCGAAATTTTGGAAAAGTCGGCCACAAAAGGTTCAAAAGCTTTGTTCATTCCCATCTTTTTCAAAACGTTGTTCAGTTTAATTTCGAATGCGAACTTAAACCGGGGCATGGTAACTACTACATGGTCTTTCGTTTCAAACTGGCTTAGTTTGTTTTTCCATTCCGATATCGAAAGCGATTTTATCACATCCGGCGAATTTTTCCCGCTCGCGGGTAAAAGAACAAGCATATTGTACTGACCATTGCCATATGGCATTTTGACGGCACTAAACATCGAATTGCTCAGATATTCAAGCTTTTCTTCTTTTTGCATCATTGGTACTTCGATTGTGGTTCCGTCGATTTTGGTAAACGTAAGATTATGTGTGCTGTTTTCATCAAATTTGTTAGTCCAAATACCATTAAAATATACGGCATTCAGCAAAACCATGCGGTCGAGCGGACTAAGGGTTTCAATTATTTTCGTGATTTTATCGTGGGTTTTTCCGGCCACCCAGTTGTTAATTCTGTCAACAGCAGCCTGCGAATTGAAATTCAGCTTTTCAACTTCCGCATCGTAAACAGTTTTATTGATGTTCAGAAAATCGGGTTTTACCTGGAACTCATCGGCATAATAAATGGCATTGGCCAGTTCAAAAACAACCTCTTTATCCAGTGATTGTAATGCATTTATAAGCATTTTATATGAATTATTTATTTGTTCAGGAGAAAGTCCATTCAGTTTCATGGCATTTTCCATCTCCGTTTTCGTTTTGCCATCGGCACCATTGTAGGCCATGGCAAATGCAACCGAAATGCTGAGCGGCGAAATCATGATATTTTCTTCCGTGCTTTCATTCCTGATTTGCTGAAAAAGTTCAAGTCCGAAAGTATTGTCGGCTTCAATCAGTTGTGCCGATTTTTCATCGAGATTAATGGTTTTGTTTTCATCAACAGTTGAGTCTTCGGTCTGGCATGAGTAAAATGCACAAAGTGCCAAAACAGTAAAAATGGTGAATAATGTTTTCATGGTTTTCTTTTTTATTTAAACGTGTAACTATCTGTTTTATTCTGATTTTAATGGATTTTTCACTGTTCCCATAAACAGCACAGCACCAGTCGATTTTTCGGTAATGACGTATAAAAAAGGCCGGTTGACATGGAAGGGGGTTTTTGGGGGATCAGCCATTGTTTTTTCAATTGCCACGATGGTAACCGCCGCAGCTTCTGTTCCTTCCTCGTTTACTTCGATGAATGATTTATGTTTCACGTAATCGATGTTCAGGTTACCCCCGCGATTGATGCCTGTAAAATCGGCTGTTCCGGTAAATGCCACTCCCATGCCCATTTCAGTTAATATATCGTTCAGTTTTATTTCGTACCCGTATTTAAATTTCGGGAATCTGATGTCCACATTTTGGGTTACGCTGAAACTTTTCATCCAGGCTTCCCAATTGTAAGCATCCAGATTATCAACAATATCCTGAAGTTTTTTATCCTTATTTGGCAGAAAAACATACATGTTGTAGCTTCCTTTTCCATAAGAAAGCTGAACAGCGCTGAATAGGTTGTTCGATGTGTAGGGAAGAGTATCAGCTCGTTGCATATTTTCGGTTTGAATGGAACTCCCGGGGTCAGAATAAAATGTTTGAAGTTCTGTACTTTTGCTGTTAAATTCTTTGGTCCATGTTCCTTTAAAATAGATGGCATTCAGCAAAAACATTACTTGCTGGGGAGTAATCCTGTCGAGAATGGTTTTTATTTTGTCGTGCGTTTTTTCTGCCACCCAACTATTTACTGTTATTACAGCCTGTGGCGAATTAAAATCGAGCGCCGATATTTCAGCATTATAATAATGCCGGTTTGTATTCACAAAGTTGTTTTCAACCGCAAAATCGTTCCGGTAAAAAATGGCGTTGGCAATTTCGAGTAAAACCTTTTGGTCGAGCGATTTTAGTGCATTTACCAAATCGAAATACGACTTATTGATGTCGTCAGGTGATAGTCCGTACACTTTCAATGTTTTTTCCATGGCGGTTTTTGTTTCACCGTTGGCGCCGTTGTACGTCATTGCAAGTGCCAGGCTCACACTCAGCGGAGAAAGCATCATGTTTTCATGTTCTTTTTCTGCGCCATAAACCAGCCGGAACAGTTCAAAACCAAAATCGTTTTCAACTTCGAGTAAACGGGCAGTTTTTTCTGTAATATTTATTTCCCGTTCATCGACGGTTTTATTCAGGTCGCAGGCAGTACAGAAGAATACTGAAATCAAAACCAATTGCATTGTTTTTTTCATCGAACTGCATTTTAACTTTTATTTCAAAGACGGATGGAGGCAGTTAAAGGTTGCGTTTTAAAAAAAAAGTTAGTCACGCAACCATTATTTATCGGTACCCGTCTATCGATTGCCTTAAAGCTTAAAAAGGTTAAAACAGAAACAATGCGAGATGGGAGATTTTTTAATTCGGTTGAATGCATTTGGTTGAATGCAATAATCTCTAATTTTGGGCGAACATTGACAGTCCGGTTTTGGAAGATTTAAAAAATATAGTTGAACTATGTGTTTCAGGGAATGTTCGCGCACAGGAAACATTGTACCACATGCTTGCACCCAAAATGTTTGGGGTTTGTTTGCGTTACTCGAAAGATGTTACCGAGGCTGAAGACAATTTGCAGGAAGGTTTTATTAAAGTCTTTACGTACCTGAAAAACTTCAGGCACGAAGGTTCTTTGGAAGGTTGGGTAAGAAAAATAATGGTGAATGTTTCGCTCGAAACATTCAGAAAACAACAGGTAATGCATCCGGTTGACGACATGCGGGTGTTTGAAAACCAGTATCAGCCTGAAGAAATTATTGAAAAAATATCGGCCGACGAACTGATTGAACTGATTCAAAGCCTGCCGCCGCGCTACCGTATGGTTTTTAACCTGTATGTAATGGAAGGGATGAACCACAAAGAAATTAGCGAAGCGATGAATATTGCAGAAGGAACTTCGAAATCGAACCTTGCAAGAGCGCGCGATATTCTGAAATTACGTGTAACTGAACTTTATGGCGAAACGCCGGTAACCAGAAATTTTTCAGCCTGATTTTTTATGGATGAATGAATGAAAAAGATGAGAACAAGTAACGATACAGATGAACTGATAAGGTCGAAACTCGAAAATTATTCGGTTACGCCACCTGCCCATATTTGGGAACAGGTACAACATCAGCTCGAAAACAGGAAACGCAAAACGCGGGTGCTTTGGTCCCGCGTTACAGCTGCAGCAGCTATTTTAACACTGGCATTCCTTGCCGGCTGGTATTTTAATAACAATACAGAAAATCAACAGGTGATTTCAGAAAATAATATTCCTGCTCAACAAATAGAAGAATTATTAAAACCTACCGATAACATTGACCCCCTGAATCGGGGAAACGTGGATGTTGAAGGAGTTTTTGCTGAAGCGGTTAAAAATGACAAATTACTTCTTGCGTCAAAATCAGAAGAAGGAAATTCAGAGGCTGTTATAACGTCGGCAGTTTTTGCAAAAGGAAATACAGCTATAACACGCAATACCGCAGAATTTTCAAAATTGAAATCACGCAGTTCGCGTTTCGAAACCGATCCTTTCCCTCAGCCAACACTGAAACGTCAGCCGGCTAAATACAGTGAGACTGAACTTATTGATGTCGAAAAAATGATTATCGACAGAAATCTTCAGGCAATGGCAGAAGAAAAACAGGATAGGGGTGGCTGGAAAATGGGGATGTACCTTACGCCCGGTTATTCTTCATACACAGCAACGCACAGCAATGAATATGAACAAAACATGACCTATTCGAGTAGTGGTGGAAATGCCAATGTTGGTGGCGGGTTGTCGGTTATTTATAAAACCAGTAAAAGACTGATGGTTGAAAGCGGTATTTATTATGCACAAAACGGTCAGAAATCGGCCAATACGATTAATGTTTTTGCAAAAAATCAGGATACCGAATATGCTTTTGCGCCGGGCGAAGTACCCTATTTCATCAATAATGTGCAGCTTGAAAGTGGCAGTATGGCCATGAATAGCACAGCAGGAGTAATTGCTTTCACTGCAACACCAAAAGGCGCTGAACTTTCAGGAGGATTTGAATCGATGTCAGAAAAAACAAATCTGATGGTACCGGGTGGCGAATTCAGTCAGGTTTTCGAATTTATGGAAGTTCCACTGCTGGTTCGGTACCGGGTGGTTGGTGCCCGGCTTGGTATTGAGCTGATGACTGGCATTACCACCGGGTTTCTGGTAGGCAACAATGCCTACATCGACAACCAGTATGGTTTGCAGAATATTGGAAAAACCGAAGATATCTCGACAGTAAATTTATCGGGGACTGTGGGTGTTGGAACAAGTTACGCTTTGGGAAAAAACCTTTCGTTTGCGCTCGAACCCCGGTTCAACTACTATTTTAGCTCAATCAATAATAATCCGAATGTAAGTTTCAAGCCTTACCGGATTGGCATATTTACAGGTTTAACCTATGAGTTTTAACGAATAGTACTCCCGAAAAACACAGCATTAATAAACAGTTTGTTCGTTGCCATCCAAATTCCCCTGAAAGCCATGTTCTCGTGGTAAGTTATTACTTTTCCGCGGTCAAACGATTCAACCGTTACCACCGGTGCATTTTTAAACCGTTCAAGATTTTTATCCGAAACAAATCCGCTTGTATAAGGATTTCCAGTAAAATTAACAGGCTCGGCAAATTTCACATTCAGCGATTCAGCAACCAGTTCGTCGGCCTTAAAAATGGGTAAATTTTTATCGGTGTACCCAAAACAAAGCGGGTGGGTGAGATCCATTGCCGCATTAAAAATAGCTCCGCTGATGCTGTTTTCATTGGTTTCACTAATTCTGTCGGCATAATTTAGAAAACGGGTGGTGTCGGGCTGAATTGTTTTTTTGAATTTGATTTTACTCAACTCGTTTTTTACTGTCCACGCGGAAGCTCCCCTGTAAGCAATCAAAATGCCGCCATTTTTTACCCAGTCTTTCACTTTGTTTGCGGTTTCGCCTGTCAGCTCCGGATACGAGCCACCCGGCAAAATTAGCATGTTATATTTTTCAAGCTGAGCAGTAGTCAGCATATTGCTTTCGGTAAGACAAACCGGAATTTGGTACTTCTGGTCGAACAGGTGCCAAAGTTCGCCGGCATCGCTGCTACTGGCATTCCCGCCAACAAGCATCATTACTTCAGGTTTTTGAAGCTTTGCGAAACTGTTGCTTCCAAGGTCAATTCCAGATGGCGTTAACCCGGTTGCAGCGGCATAAAAATCAATGTCGGTTTCTACTGCAACCTGCGAAACCAATTGAAAAACCTGGTCGGCTGCCAATGGGTTTGCTACCTGAACCAAAACAGAACCATAACTAAATTGCTCTGTTTTTCCATCAATTGTTAAGCTGAAAGGTTCGACTGCCACTTTTGTTACCAATCCGGCATTTTGCAGTTCGAACAAAGCCCGTGGCGCGGAGTATTCGTCCCATCGGAAAACATATCCCAGATTGCTTTTTCCACCCGTGATTTTTCCAACGACTTCTTTTGCCTGTGCTTTTTCGACGGTGGGGTTCGCTTCAATTTTGGCAAACGGGATTCCAAATGCGTAAGGTAAAGTCCAGGTGGAAACATCGTAAAATGTGCTGTCGGCAAAAGTAGTGGCTACTTCAAAAATCGATTTTATCAACCTGTATTGTTTCTGTTTTACCTGAACCACGTAACTGCTTCGTGACTTAAATACTTTCCCGTCAGCCCTGATTTCTTTTGTGTTTTCAAACACTTCAATTTGGTGCTGGTTCAGCAGTCTTACAAATTCCTGCGTTTTTATTTTATCGGTTTCGCTGCCAAAAACATAAGCAGTTGCACCCTCCTTTTTTGCCATTTCTATTGCATCGGCATAAAATGATTGTTGAAAATTCAGCAGATCATTTTTCATAGCAATTGCAGCATCAAGTGTTGAAAGTGTCACTATAAACTGGTTCCTGATTCCATATGCAAGTTTGCGTACACCATTTGTTGTTTCCCTGATACGCCCCCGAAATCCGGCCTGTTCAAAGAGAATCCCGATACTTCCGTTGATATCGGGGTACGACGATCCTTTGCCAAAATAGTAATCATCAAACTGTTCTTCTGTAAAATAGGATGCACCGATTTTATCGAGATATGCCGCGTGATACTGCCCAATTTCGTTGGTTAATTCATAATTTTTTGCAGGGGTAAGCGGGTTGTTGCGGCTTTTTACACCGGGCTGAAAAAAGAAAGTGGAGTTGGCGTCCATTTCGTGGTGGTCGGTTACAATATTGGGTTTCCATTCGTAAAAAGCTTTCACCCGGCCACGACTTTCAGGGTGCACAAGTAAAAGGTAATCACGGTTCAAATCGAACCAGTAATGGTTGGTACGGCCGCCTGGCCAAACTTCGCGGTATTGGCGCGAGTCGGTTTTTGTCATTACAGTGCTGCTTTGGTGCATGTTAGCCCAGGTACTGTGACGGGTAAAGCCGTCGGGGTTTAAACACGGGTCAACAAGAATAATTGTATTGTTGAGCAACTTGTCAATTTTTTTGCCTTGTGCCGCTGCAAGGTAATAAGCGGTTAAGACTGCCGAATTGGTGGCACTCGACTCGTTTCCGTGTACACCGTAACCAAGATTTACCACCAGCGGAACATCTTCTGCATTCAGTGTTGAACCGGGTTCACTGAAATAAAAATGAAGTTGCTTCAATTCATCCAGCTTTTGCTGATTTTCAGGAGAGCTGAACACAAGGTAAACCAAAGGCCGGTTTTCCCAGGTACGGCCATATTCAACTAAAATTGCCCTGTCCGAAATTCTGTCAATTTCAAGGATGTAATTCAAAACCTGGTCGTGCGTAAGATGCCATTCGCCCATTTGCATTTTAAAAAACTGCTCGGGTGTTGGAATTTTTGTATCGTAATTTACATCGGTCGGCAGAAAATAATCGAGTTTTTCCTGCGAAAAAGCAGTTAGTGTAAAAAAAACAAGAACCAGTGATGTAATTATTCGTATCATTTTTTTACTGTTTTATATGTTCAGTTGTCGTAGTTTGCAACCGCATCCGAAGATTGGAAAAAAAACGGACTGTTCAAAAAAATCAGCCGCTGTTTATACAAGTTTTGTTTTTAATATCATTTTCTTTGTAATAAACTGAAACAAAGCCTTTCAGAATTTATATTGCGAAAGGCCAGTTTTATCTATTCAATCCAACACGGGTTAAGTCGCATTACCTATTTAAACCATTCGGTAGCCAATGTTTATACGGAGCAAAAGGTGAAATTAAAAAGGTCCTCCGCCAAAACAAGATCAAAATTTCAGATGCTAAATCGGCTGCAAATGCCTTGGAAATTTTTGACAAAGCTGGTCTTCTGAAATAATCGGGTTTATTTTTGCATTCACGCAACCCCTCACCCAAAGTATTCGTCTTGTGAGAAAACTAAAACGATATGAAGAAAATCTGGCTGTTACTTTTTACATTCACCCTTGCGTTTCCCGTTTTGGCGCAGCCGCAGAAAGGCTATGTTTACCTGAAAAACGGAACCATCCTGAAAGGAAAATACCAGTACACCGAAGATCTCTCGAAACTTAAAATTGAATCGGCTGGAAATATCTGGATTTTTAAAGCCGACGAAATAGATCGGGTTTCAAACAAAAAGGAATTGATTGAAATGACTTTGCAGGAAGATTTCAAAAAATCACCGTTTTTTCTGCGAACTGAACTTGGTGTTCTGGCTGGTAATTCCGACAACAGCCAGGCTGCACCGTTTAGTTTCACGAGTTCACTCAACTACAACTTAAATCCGAAACTTTCGGCTGGTTTGGGAATTGGTTTTGAATTTCTGAAAGAAACTTACCTGCCGGCTTATGCAAATATCGAATACAAGCTTCGGAATACCTACGCAACACCTTATTTGTTTCTGAAGGTTGGTTACGAGGTGCCACTTGAAGAATCGAATGAGGTTTATGGTGGCGTTCAGCCGGTGTATTATTACGATATCTGGCCCGGCCCATGGCCTCAATACAACAGCGATCCGCTCGATACAAAAGGTGGTTTTATGATTAACCCTGGTTTGGGATACCAGCGCATGTTTTCGTCGGGTTTCGGGATGT
>DYSZ01000070.1 GCA_020726265.1 Draconibacterium orientale | reverse complement strand
CACCGAGAGAACCGGCTAAATTATACCATTCCTCATCGGTTGGGATGTGCCAGCCTTTGGGGGCAAGTCCACGCGGGTCGGTCACTGCAAATCCGTTGTACAGTTTTCCGGCAGTTTCGCCCAGGTTGGCATCGGCAGGTACAACCATCCAAGCGGGTTTTCCGGCTTCACCGGCTTTTATCCATTCTTCTTCGGTTTTAGCTTCAGGTATCGGGTCGCCATTACTGAACATGCTTGTACTGAGGTTTTCGGCCATCCATACCTGCTGGACGATTTTTACCGTGGGGTAGGTTTTTTCTTCGCGGTCGGTTTGCGCCGATAATTGCACTGTTGCAAAAGTAAGGGTGATAAACAGGACGATATTTTTCATAACGATAGAATGTTGTTTGAATAATCAACAGAAAACAGGTGCGATAGTTCACGATGAAAACTCTCCCACCGGCATATCTCCCAGCCGGAAAGAACTAACACTAAACACCGCCGGTGCAGTTAGTTATTTCCTTACTTGCGAAGTAGCTTTTAATTTGAAAATGTTTTGGGTTTATAACCGCCTTTATTTGCTTAAAATACATTTGGCAACAAACTGTTGGTTATTATAGCGCACCACAAAGAAATAGATACCCGCTGGGAGATGCGCCAAATCGAATTCTCTTTCGCAGGTGCCGGCATGAGTATATCCAAAGACAGCGTTTGTCACCGGTTTTCCATTAAAATCGACCAAATTGATTGTGTAATCGCTGCTGTTTCGGGTGGTAAAGCGCACAGTTGTTTTCGCGCAGGCCGGGTTGGGATAAACCAGTATTGTTTCTCGCACTGTTTCGGGTAAACCAGCGTTATTAAGTCCTGTAATCAAACTGGGCAAAATATACCCGCACCCCGTTTTCCCGAAGCTATTGTATGTTTCAATAATAGCATGTTTGCGCTGGTAATCTGCCAAGTAAAGCGAAATGCCAGTGGTGTTTGGGTCGGGTATAACAAATACAGTGTCGTTACCTTGCTGGTCGGCGATGGTCACAATATAACCATCGGCTTCGGCGGAAAGAGCAGGTGTCCAACTGATATCGATGTTGCCGGTTTGTGCGTTAAAGGCAGAAATAATGTTTTCGGGTGGCGCCAATGCCGGCTGAGGATTTTTGACCGGATTAACAGCATAAGTTTCAATAGCACCTGCCGGAGTAATGGCTTGTACGTACACGTAATAACTGCACCCGGCATATTTTTCGGAAAGCACTATGTTTGCCGAACCCTCTTCAGCGGTATAGGAACCCGCCATAATTCCGTTAAAACCCACATTGTCGGTATCGAAAAAGAAGTGTACAATTTGTTCCGAAGCAAGTTGTGCGGGGTTCCATTGCAGGTTGACCATATTGCCGGTTTGTTGCACTGTAAAATCAAATTGGGGTGTTTTGTGTTGAAAATGGCTGATAACAGAATCGTTGGTCACAGCATTTTCGAGCGTTATAAGCCATTTGCCGGTCACTGGCGAAAGTATTGACCAGAATGCTGATTTGTTGTTGGCTGATTGTGTATATAAAACCGAGTCGGCAACCGATGAGGCAGAAAAAAACTTGCCATTGGGCGAAGTAATTGTTGAGACGGGAATGTTATCAATTCCTTTTACTTCGATAACACCAAACGCACAGTTTTCTGGAACACTGATGGTGTCGGTAAGCGTGTTGTTTGCTACGGCGCTTTTGGTCTCAACCGCAATAACTACCTGGCTTGTTTCGGGAAAAGTAAGATATCCTTCCTCGTAAAACTGTTTTTGGGTGTTTACAATGTAATAAACTTTAAAAAGCATATCGCCTTCAGCAGTATTTCCACCACCCGGATGGTGGTATAAAACACCATGTACTAGGTGTTTGTCGTTGTTAAATGTAGCCATGTATGTTCCGAAAGTTAGTGTATTGAACCAGGAAAAAGGCCAGAAATCGCCTATTTTTGGGAGGGTGATTTCACCAGAGAAGGTACCACTTGATCCCGGATTTTCATTGTCGAGATTGATGGTTAATGAACCGCCGCCCAATGCGAGCCAGGTTTGTTCGTCGGCAGTGAGAAATTTTCCGCTGTATGCCATTTCGAGCAGGTTGTCGGAAACCAGATAAGTAACCCGGGCATCTCCCTGTAACTGAAATGGAAGTTCGTCGAGGGGTTTAAATGCCTGTAAAACACCATTAATTTCGAAAATTTTGGGCCAGTTAATTCTTGCATCACCGGTAACTTTGTACAAATCATCGGTTTCGATGTCGGAAAAAATTCCTCCCAGTTTAACATCCAGGTCGAGTGGTTGTATAATATTGGGGTTGTACAATCCGGCAATGTGTCCGTAACAACCTTTTATGCCGAGCGTTCCGAAACCCACCGGGATTGTGTGTAACAGCGCATCGGCACCGCCTTCCACGCTCCAGGCCACACTGTCAATAAAACCTTTTTCCATTCGGAAACCACCGCCAATCTCGGCCAAAAAAGGCAGTGAGATTTGGCCACCGGCAATTAAAACATCTTTCACCCAGTCGTATTCAAGGGTAATGTTTTTAATGCAGTAATCTTTTTTAAAGAGTCCGATATTTTCGGTTTCGAAAGCCAGATTTAAAATGCCCTTATTCGTAATTTCGAGGCTTTTAAGTTTTAAATAGGCACCGGGTTCGTAAACCCCGTAAACCCCACACCCGGTTGATGCCCATGGAATATGAACCGAACACGCGGTTTTAATACCAATTGTATCGTGGCGGGTAAAAAACTGCAACTCTTCAATGTTTAGCGAAACGCCAAACAGTTGTGCAGGGTAGCTGGCAACATTATTCAGAAAATTTCTGATTTTCTCATCTTCTTCGGAAAGCGACAATTGAAATTCGCCTTCAGCAAGTACGAATTTTCCTGTGCTTCCACCGGGAATGGGGATATTATTGATATAGAATTGTCCGTTGGCAGCGATGCTAAAATTTAATGTGTCGATGGTCATTGTTCCCGAAAAAACAAGATAATCGTTGATAATAACTGTGTTGGTATTTGTAATGCGGGTTGTGCCCTCTGTTCCGTTCCATTGCCCGTCTTCAATACAAAAGTTAAAACCGGCCACTTCTGCGCAGGAGAGTAATTTCGAAAGTTCGGAATAGAGACTCATTCCGGGTACTAAGCTATTGGTGATTTTACAGTAGTAACTCGCACCGGCTTCTGAGGGAGTAACCAGTTCTTCCTGGGTGGCTCCTTCAATTTTGGCCGATTTGCCGTCGATAACTTTATACCACTGGTAACTGTTCTCCGTTCCACCTACCTGCACGCTCACTTCGATATTTGTTCCCTGCACCCGGGCATTACACGAAACCCGCTGCTGGTTATTGTATGTATATGAAATACGACCAATACCCAGGTTGGGTTCTAAGTCTTCAAAGGTCAGTTTATTGCCTGAGATATCAACATAGATTAAGTCGGGTGAATTGATTTTCAAGCCGGGGATGTCTGAAATATTGTTGTTTTGAAGATATAGTGAATAAAGCATGGGCAACCCGGAGCTGTTAAAAGTGCCTTCCAACTGGTTGTTCTTCACATTCAGCAGAATTAGTTTTGGCATGTTGAATGTTGGGATTTCCCCGGTAAGATTGTTGTCTCCCAGTGCCAGGTTGGATAATACGGGCAAATTAAAATCCGGAATATTGCCGGTTAACTGGTTTGCAGTTAGCCGTATGTTCCAGGCTTGCGGAAAATTTAAATTGGGAATGATGCCGGTAAGGTTGTTTTCCTCTAACTCAAGTGTGTTCAACATTGGGAATTCGAAATTGGGAATATTCCCGGAAAACTTATTGCGCGATGCCATAAAAAACTGAAGTTGGTTCAGTGATAGCGTCGGCAGTTCTCCATCCAACTGGTTGTCGGTTAAAAGCAGATTAACCAGTTTGGGCGGAAAAGAAGAAGGTAGCGGCCCTGTTAATTGGTTAACCATTAAATCGAGTGTAAGCAGTTCGGGCATATCAAACACAGGTATTTTTCCGGTCAATTGGTTTCTGTTTAAACTGAGCGTTGTACATACAGGGAATTTGAATGTTGGTATTGACCCGGTTATTTTGTTATCGTTCAGGTTGAACCCTTCTAACAGAGCAAAGCTCAGCGAAGGTATAGTGCCTGTTAATCCACGGCCGTTGAGTTTAATATTCTTTACAGCCAAATGGTAAATAATTTTCTGATTGTTCAGGTCAATCTGGATAACAGTAGTATCGATTTTAAAAAAATCGACACCCTCTATTTTTTCATCAGCACCGGAAATTTCCTGATCCGAAACGGGCCATCCGCTTAATCCTGAAATATGGAGAGCGGTGTCTAATTTGTTCAGTTCTTCGGCATCAGAAGCAACTACTTTATGATAATACTGGGTTACTGCAAGCGAATGAAATGAGATAACTGATAACAAGAGGAAGCTAATAATACAGACACTTCTATTCATGATTTTCGGTTTTAAGGTTAGACTGTATAATTTGCAGTTTTTTTTTAAAGTATTCATATCTAAGTATATGAATAATGCAATAAAAAATTTACTATGATTACTTTTTCCCTTCCCGAATCCTTGAACTCAAGCTTCCTCACCGGAAAAAGAAATTTTCGGGACTCTGATTATGATTGTTTCACAGAACTTGAGATTATGGCTTCCTGTGCTAACGGCAGGGTAAACGACACTGTTGTTCCTTTATCTGTTTCGCTATCGATAGTCAGTGTTCCTTTGTTCTTTTCCACAAAATCTTTCACCAGAATAAACCCTAACCCGGTACTCTTTTCATTTTCGGTACCGTTGGTATGAAGGGGACTGTCGTTGTCAAATATTTTTGAGAGTTTGGATTTTTCGATTCCAACCCCGTTATCGGTAATACTTATTGTGGCTGTATTTTTGCCGGTTGCCGCTGTGGTAATGGCTACCTTACCGCCACGGTGGGTAAATTTTATGGCATTACTGAGGATGTTGCGCACAATGGTTTGAACCATGTCGGGGTCGGCTAATACAAAAATCTGTTCGTTACAGTGAACTGTTATGTCAATCTGTTTTCTTTCGGCGGTTTGGTTTAATCCCTTTAAAGAATTCTGAATGACGTCGGTCAGATTTAATACAATGGGTCTGTATTCAATCCGGTTTACCTGCGACTGTGCCCAAATCAGCAGGTTTTCGAGCAGATTACTTACATTTTCGGCCGATTTGTGCATTACCTGCAACATCACTTTTAATTCGGTTACACTATACTCATCGAATTTCGAGCTGAGATGCTCGAGCAGGGAAGCCAGGGAACTGGTTGGCCCCCGCAAATCGTGAGCGATAATGTCAAAAAATTTATCTTTCGTTGCATTTGTCTCATTAAGTTCGAGGTTTTTCAGTTGTAATTTTTTGTTGAACCAATAGATAATTACTGAAATGGAAATAGCCAGAATGATTCCTGCAATCATGATGTTGCGGATCATTCGTTGCTGTTTAATACTCAGGGCGGTTATTTTGTTCTGTTTTTCAAGTTCGGCAATCTGGCTGTTTTTTTTATCAATTTCGTAAATGGTTTGCAACTGCTCGGTTTTAATGTTAGCTGCACCCGAAAGAATCAAATCCTGAATCTGAATTTGTTGATTTTGACAGTCAATGGCTTTTTTGAGATTATTCACATCCAACCAGGCCTTTGTTAACTTTGAAAGAATATCAAGCTGAATTTTTTTCTGGTTGTTAGTTACGGCCATATCCAGACCTTGTTGTAAATAAGTGAGCCCTTCTTGTTTCAGGCCTTTTGCATTCATACACAACCCAAGGTACTCGTAAATCACCGGCACACTGAGTTTGTCATCCACCTCATTTTTTATTTCGAGCGATTTATTTAAATGATTTTCAGCCAGCAGGTAATTTCCTTTTGAATATTCAAGAATGCCCAGATTCTTATACACATTCGAAATTCCATATTTTGATTTGCTTGCCGTATATATTTCAAGTGTATTATCAAAGCACTCGCGTGCTTCATCAAAATTACCCAATTCAATGTACAGTGTACCAATCTGTTCATAACAAATTGCCACTCCGTCTTTCATTCTGTCGATAGCAGCCAGCCTGAGATAAATTTCAAGCGATTGCTGAAAATACCGGAGTGCGATTTGGGGATGTTTTAAATCGTAATAAATCCTGCCTAACAAATAGTGCGACCAGGCGCTCCCTTCTGTAAACCTTGCTTTTTCGTAATTCAGTTCTGCTTTGATATTATACTCAATTGCCCTATCGTACAATCCATTCATTCTGAAGATGGCCCCCATAACTGCGTATGACGAACCTGAAAATCTGAAATTATCAGATAAACGACAGGCCTGAACAGAAGCATTAAATGCCTCCATTGCCTCAATTACCTCACCCAACCGGTATTTTCGTAATCCAATATGGTACAGAATTTCTCCTTTGTGCCAATTATCACCCGTTGCCTCTGCAATCAGTAAAGCCGAGTCGAGGTACGCCATCGAAAGTTTGCTGTTTTCAAGGTCTGCATAAACTCTTCCCAACACATAGTAAGCATTCATTTTCAGTTTTCTGTCGGCTATAGCTTTGGCTTGGGGCAATACAGCGGTTGCAAGCTGTAACGCCTCATCCTTGTCGGTATTTAAAAGTTGAAGGGCAAGTTCCAGCTCAGCTGAAATCTTTTCTTTTCCTGATTTTTTATCAACAACCATGCGCAGGCTGTCAGTTTTTGTATTACTGTTTGTTTGCCCGGATACGGCCGGTGAAATGACCATCAGGTTAAACAAAAACAGAAAAGACCACAACTTAATAGTGTTATTCATCAATGTTCAAATTTTGGGTTATTTCGCAACCCGGGTTACCAAACTTAATGTAAAGAAACAATATTCTGTCATGTTATCAGCCACCCTTTTCCACGTTAGTACATGTGGCGGGTGAGTCAGGATATGTTCACAAAACTGAATTTGGACTAATTTATTTTTACTACGCTAAAACCATGCAAATTACAATTATTTTTAAGAACCGGTATCGTATTTCATTACTGATTCGGATTTGTAATCGCGACTCGTGTATTTTCTAAAAAGGTTAAACCCTGCAGTTTTGTTCATTTTCGTATTCTATTCTCTATCCAATGAACACAGAGTTCATTGTAAACCGAGTAGTGAGAGGTTGTATAAAAAGCTGATTCTTCATTTTTTTTAGTTTAATTTTCCGGTATCTTTTACTTCAAATAAAAATCAGCATATTTGGAAATTATGAAACATTGGCTGATTGCAACCTTATTTGTTTTGATTTTATACCAGCCTTGGTTGCAGGCGCAGAACCTGTATTTTCCGCCAACAACGGGCGATACCTGGGAAACAGTTTCGCCTGAGTCGCTGGGGTGGTGTACCTCAGAAATCGACCCGCTCCTTGGTTTTCTCGAACAGGAAAACTCAAAAGCTTTTATCGTGCTGAAGGATGGTAAAATTGCCATCGAAAAATATTTTGGAACGTTTACAAAAGACAGTCTCTGGTACTGGGCTTCGGCCGGAAAAACACTCACAGCTTTTTTGGTGGGTCAGGCGAAGGAAAAAGGACTGCTTTCCATCAGCGATTCAACTTCGAAATATCTTGGTGTTGGCTGGACTGGTTTAACCCCGGAGCAGGAACGGAAAATCACCATTCGTCACCAGCTTACCATGACCACCGGCCTCGACGATGGCGTGGAGGATAACCACTGCACACTGAATTCGTGCCTGAAATACCTGGCAGAACCCGGCACCCGCTGGGCATACCACAATGCCCCTTACACCTTGCTCGAAAAGGTGCTGACCAATGCTTCCGGCTCAGCAATTAACGCCTTTACCCGTCAGAATCTGCTTTCCCCCACCGGAATGAACGGTTTGTGGGTAACAGTACATTATGACAATGTATTTTTCAGTAAACCCCGCAGCATGGCTAGGTTTGGTCTTTTAATTCAAAACAATGGGGTGTGGGGAAACGACACACTGCTGAAGGATGAACCTTATTTTCAGCAGATGATAAATACTTCGCAGGAAATCAACCAGTCGTACGGATACCTTTGGTGGCTGAACGGAAAACCAACCTACATGTGGCCGGGAGTTCAGTTTGTATTTAACGGCTCGTGGGCGCCCGATGCACCGGCAGATATGTTTGCTGCCATGGGTAAAAACGGACAGATGTTGTGTATTGCGCCGTCACAAGGGCTTGTTGTAGTTCGTATGGGCAACCCTGGCGATTCACCGCTCAGCGAAATTGGTGTTTTTTTGTGTAACAGAATCTGGCAAAAACTGAATGCAGTAATTTGTAACGAAACAGCAGTTGAGGAAACTGAATTTAAAAGCGCAGACCTTCGCGTATTCCCAAATCCATCGGATGGGGAAATTACAATTCAGGGCTACGAAGGCAAAGCCGAAATTTATAACAGTACCGGGGCAGTAATCTGGAAGGGAACTGTAATTCACGGTCAGCCTGTGAATGTAAAACATTTGCCTGCCGGATTTTACCTGCTGAAAACCAGTGCAGGGTCATCGAAATTTATGCTTAAATAATGAGAACAAAAAAATGTCATACATTTTATCCTTCTTAATCTTGACCTCCCTAAACCC
Source organism: Draconibacterium orientale (assembly GCA_020726265.1). GTDB lineage: Bacteria > Bacteroidota > Bacteroidia > Bacteroidales > Prolixibacteraceae > Draconibacterium > Draconibacterium orientale_A. The sequence goes on along the minus strand of DYSZ01000070.1, from coordinate 8,183 downwards.
CTCCAAAGGAGGGGACTATCGCGCTGATGTTGATTAACCTTCAGTCCTGAAGTCTCCCCTTCGGGGAGATTTAGAGGGGTTAAGTTTCTGAGAATGAGGAGTTAATTCTTCTACATAAATTAAAACCGCCAAATCATATAGTCACTCTTTGTTACCTGCGAGTACTCCCGACACACTCAAGTGGCTGAAACTTCCGTTTTCGTCGGCTCCCTGGTCGATGGACACTTCAATCATTTCAGGAGCTGTAACTTCCAAAGCTGCATCAAACGGATAATCAGGCCTGTTTCTGTCGGAAACATTTTCAATCGAAACAGCCCGAAGAGTGCGGTTGCCGTTGATTGTCACTTTCAGCACAAGCGAATTTCCGGAGGGCAGGTAGTTCCGGTAAGGCGAACCTTTTGCATCGGCTTTATCGGTGTAACAAAGTTCAATTTTATTGGAGAATGAGCTGATAACAGTATAATTGCATTCGAACCCCAGAATGGTGTCGCGACTTTCGCCGGTTGTGGACTGCGGCAGTTGGCAAAAAGGAGTAAGTGTTTTAAACAGTCCGTTTGCGATGTTTAAAATGGTAACAGTTTGATTGCGATTGTAATCGATAAAGTCGCAGATTATGTTTTTTGAATCAGAAAGTAAAGCCACGTTATCCGAAAAAAGAACTATAACTCCTGGTCCGTCAGATGGCTCTCCATTGAATACAGGTTTGTATCGAAATTCTGCTACCTGGTTTTGTTGCGCCTGAACTCAAATTATAACTGTGGCTAAAATCAGAAACAGCGTGGCGAATCTTTTAATTTCCGGTTTAAAATGAATGTTTTGCATGGTTGCTGTTTTTGCGGCTAAAATATTCACTTTACCCGGATTTGCTATATCCTGAAAGAAGAAGTGCTTTTAATCCAGGTCGCACTTTCAGAAAAATATATACCTTCAACCCTGAAATAATCCAATTTTAAACCTGATAAAATTTACAGATATGACATACGTAGCTCAGGAAAACCGTTATGATTCGATGAAATACAACCGCTGTGGCAAGTGGGGGTTAAAACTACCTGCCGTTTCGCTGGGCTTGTGGCACAATTTCGGTGGAATCGACAATTTTGAAAACGGCCGTACCATGTTGCACCGCGCTTTTGATCTCGGAATAACTCATTTAGACCTCGCGAATAATTACGGACCGCCTCCCGGGTCGGCTGAAGAAAACTTTGGCAAAATTCTTAAACAGGATTTTGCAGCTTACCGCGATGAACTGATTATTTCGACAAAAGCTGGCTATCTGATGTGGCCCGGTCCGTACGGCGAATGGGGTAGCCGGAAATATGTGCTTTCGAGTCTCGACCAAAGTTTGAAACGAATGGGACTTGAATACGTTGATATTTTTTATTCGCATCGGCCCGACCCGGATACGCCGCTCGAAGAAACCATGATGGCGCTTGACCAGGCAGTGCGTTCGGGGAAAGCTTTGTATGCAGCCATTTCAAATTATCCGGCCGACATGACCCGCGAAGCAGTCCGCATTCTGAAAGAACTGGGAACTCCCTGCCTGATTCATCAGCCCAAATATTCGATGTTTGTGCGCTGGGTGGAAGACGAATTGCTGGATGTGCTTGAACAGGAAGGCATCGGGTGTATTCCGTTTTCGCCGCTGGCACAGGGGCTTTTAACGGACCGCTATCTGAAAGGAATTCCTGAGGGAAGCCGCGCCACCCGCGAGGTTTTCCTGAAAAAGGAACATGTTGATTCGGCTCACGAAAAAATTGTGGCATTGAATGAAATTGCCCGTGAACGCAGTCAGAGCCTGGCACAAATGGCGCTGGCGTGGGTTTTACGCGACAACCGGATTACTTCAGTTCTGATTGGCGCCAGTTCGGTGCAGCAAATCGGCGATAACGTGGAGACCTTGAGAAACATAGCTTTTTCGGCTGAAGAGCTGCAAAAGATTGAGGCTATTCTGCAAGGTTGAGGCAAACGATTTACGGAAAAGACAAAAACATGCTTAATTCTTTCAGAAATAATAAACCGGCAACATGTACAATGATGTGTATGTGTTCAATTATTATTTTGCGGAAGAAGTAAGGTAAAATATTGCTGTGACTTTAAGGCTCTTCTGTAACCGGTAGGGCCTTTTTTTGTGCGCTACGCATACCACCTATCTATAGGGTTAAAGTCCCGAACGAGCCAGCCAATGGGAATCGTTAGCCAAGAGCAAGGGTGTTTGCCGTGAGGTGGAATCCGAAGGAAGCTGGAGGCAAATTCCCGAACAGAGGAACACGAACCAAAGGAGATCGAACGATGGGGACACCGCTTTGTAGGTGTGAGAGGTCGGAAAATGAAACAGGAGAAAAACCTATTTTATTTTCCTCCTGCCCGATTGTTTTGAAATTTATTTTTTTACAAGATTAAGGTTAATTTCAGGTGCATTTAACAAGAGATTCATATCGTTTAACTCGCTCTTGCTTTTCATGCTCACAAAATCGGCTGGCAAAACTGCAATTCTGAAAACCTGGTCTTGAGTTTCGGCAGGTAAAAGTTCACCGGACGACAGGGTGGTTTCGAGGAATACGCGAACATCATTGACTGTGTAATCAAAATTGTATTGCAAAATCCCCTGGTCGAAAACAAGCGTTTGTGGCAGCGAACGCCATACATCGGTGTTTACACCATTCACTTTAACAACATCCCAAAGAATATAAACCAAAACCACATCGGTATCATATATTTCGAACTTGTTCGGGAAATCAAAAAAAAGCTGGTATTGGTTACCGGCGGTAAAATCTCCCTCGATTTCGAATATTGATCCGATTAAAGAATCGCCATCCTCTCCAGGAATTCCGGGAGGGCCCATTGGTCCTTCGCACGACAAAATAAATGCCGATGCAATTAATAAAATCATTGTTGTAAGTTTTTTCATGACTGTAAGTGTTAATTGTTAAACTATATTGATTTTCTGCTAAAAACAAGATTAATGCCAAAATTAAAATAAACGATATTCTGAGATTTATCTAAAAAGCAATTCATTTCTTGCTTTCTCTTTTTAATTCTGAAAAAAATTGGGTATAGCGAAGGTTTTAATTTTTATCTGTGTCATAATGAAGTTCAGATTTTTAATTATAAATCTTTAAAAACAATTAATCATGAAAAAAGTAGGAAAATTTTTTGTTTTAACGACAGCAATCTCAGTAATAACCATGTTTAGTTCATGTAACAAGAATGAGGATGCAGTTCAGGATATTGTTGCAAAAACAGAAACAACAGACTATCTGAATTTAGTAGATGCATTTTCTTTTGAAACAGAAGAAGAAATTACAAATTCTGACGATGATTTGAAATCGGCAGAATTGTTAAGTTGCTTAACCGTAACCATTCACCAAAACGAGAATGGTGAATTCTGGCCACGAAGCTGGACTCTCGATTATGGAACTGAAAATTGTACTTGCTTCCTTGGAAATACCAAACGTGGTAAAATAAATGTAAAAATTTCAGATTGGTGGCGTAATGAAGGTTCTTTAAAAGAAATAACTTTTGAAGATTTTTACATGAATGACAATAAAATGGAAGGGATAAAAACAATTCTGAATACCGGATTGAACGAAAACGGAAACCTGACATTCACAAAAAAAATTACCAACGCCAAAATCACCAATACCGATGGTTTAACAATTTCATGGAATTGTGAACAACAAAGCGAGCAAATTGAAGGTGGCACAACAGTTTTATTTGCAGATGATGTTTGGGAGGTTACAGGCGGCGGTTCGGGAGTTAATTTAGATGAAAAAGCCTTTAAAATGAAAATTACATCGGCCTTAATTTATAAAACAGGTTGTTTTTACCCGATTAGCGGCACGGTTGAAATTGAAATCGAAGGCGAACCTGTTAAAACCATTGATTACGGAACAGGCGATTGCGACAACAAAGCAACCGTAACTGTTGGCGATGTTACCGAAACTATTGAATTGTAATTTTGTTAATACATACACGAAATAAATTAAACTTCAAAAACTGGAATATCAAACAGATGTCAATCTGCAGATATTCCAGTTTTTAACTGTGTGAAGTCCAATTTCAAAATATTTGAGATAACTTTAAAAAGTCAGAAAATTTTACAAGAAATAAAAAAAATGAAAATACCAGAAGAAGTAAAAATCAGTGACAACGGGTTTGTATTTAACTCAAAAACAGGAGATTCGTTTAGTCTTAACCCGTTTGGCCTGGAGTTGATAAAAAATATTCAGGAGGAAAGGGAATTCGAAAACCTTAAATCGGCAATGCTTGAAAAGTACGATGTTGACGACCTTACTTTTGAAAAGGATTTTTATGAGTTTTGCGCCTTGCTGAAACATCACCAGATTATTTCGCAAGATAACCCACTCGATTTTAAATAGTTGCGAAATATGGCAAAACAGAAAATCACTCTGGCTGTAACTGGCCTCAATAATACCGACAATCCGGGGCCGGGGGTTCCGGTGATACGTGGCGCAAAAGAGTCGGAAGATTTTGATGTACGCGTTATCGGGCTGGTTTACGAAAACCTCGAACCCGGAATTTATATGGAAGGATTGTGCGACCGCATTTTTCAGATTCCTTACCCGTCGGGTGGTTCCGACGAATTGATTGAACGCATTGAACACATTCACCAGCAGGAAAAAATTGATGTGCTGATTCCTAATTTCGATGCTGAACTTTTTTCGTTTATGAAAAATGAACAACGGCTGCGGGAAAAAGGGATTCACATGTTTTTACCCACGCTGAAACAATTTCAGGAACGCGAAAAAGATAAATTGCCTGAGTACGGGATAAAATATGGTGTGAAAGTGCCTGGCAGTATCAACCTCGGGAGCTTTAGCCAGATTAAGGAAATTGAAGAAAAATTTGAATACCCTGTAATGATTAAGGGGCAGTTTTACGATGCCTATGTTGCCGCCAACGAAGAACAGGTGAAACAGGCTTTTCATAAACTGGCCGCCAAATGGGGTTTGCCGGTAATTGCACAGGAGTTTGTAAAAGGTACCGAGGTAAATGTAATTGCACTTGGCGACGGAAAAGGGAACACAATTGCCGCCGTTCCCATGCGCAAACAATACATTACCGACAAAGGAAAAGCCTGGGGCGGAATTACGCTGGCCGACGAAAAAATGATGGAACTCACGCGCATGATTATCCAGAAAACAAAATGGAAGGGCGGCATGGAACTGGAACTGATAAAAACCAACAACGGCGAATATTATCTCATTGAAATCAATCCCCGGATTCCGGCGTGGGTTTACCTCGCCGTGGGTGCTGGTCAGAATATTCCGGATGCGCTGATAAAACTGGCTTTGGGATGGGATGTAAAACCAATGACTTCATACAAAATCGGGAAAATGTTTGTACGTTATTCATACGACATGATTGTGGATTTGGAAAAATTCGCCGCAATATCAATGAATAAAGAAATTTAGTAGATAATGATGAGTGTATCACCCTTCGACTACGCTCAGGGTGACCGTCAGACTGAGCGTAGTCGAAGTCTGTTTTTGTATCTGTCACATTAAAATCTGAAATAAACAAAATGGAAAAAATCAAATACGAAAAACCGGTTATCAGCAAAATAACCGCCGGAATCCCAAACAAATTCGGGTTGCCGGCAAAACAAAAAATAGTGTCAGCAATCGATGGGATTGCAGTGGATAAACTGATGAACGAATATGGTTCACCGCTGTTTGTCTTGTCAGAAAAAGCCATTCGCGAGACATACGGCGAGGCCCGCCGGGCCTTCGAAACCCGCTACCCGAAAGTGCAATTTGCGTGGTCGTACAAAACCAATTATCTCGATGCGGTTTGCAGTATTTTTCACGACGAAGGTTCGTGGGCAGAGGTGGTTTCGGGTTTTGAGTTTCAAAAAGCGCTTTCGCTGGGTGTAAACGGCTCGCAAATTCTTTTTAACGGTCCCGAAAAATTGGAAGAAGATTTAACGCTGGCCATCAACCACAACGCCTGCATCCACATCGACCATTTCGATGAATTGTACCTGCTGATTGAAACCACGCGTAAGCTTGATAAAAAAGCACGCGTTGCCATCCGCATCAACATGGATACAGGTATTTACCCCATGTGGGATCGCTTTGGTTTTAACTACGAAAATGGCGAGGCATGGAATGCCATCAACCGCATCATGCTGGCCGAAAACCTCGATTTAATCGGGCTGCACACACATATCGGAACCTATATAATGACGACTTCAGCTTATGCTGTTGCAGCTTCCAAATTGTCGAATCTGTACATGGCTACCCACCGTAAGTTTAACCACTGGTTAAAATACATCGATTTGGGTGGTGGTTTTGCTTCAAAAAACACGCTGAAAGGCGCATACATGCCCGGCTCCGAAACCTGTCCGTCATTCGACGATTATGCCGAGGCCATTTCAAACGCCATTATTTCTTCAGAAATTCCGCACGAGAACCTGCCTGTGCTTTTCCTCGAAACCGGTCGCGCATTGGTTGACGATGCCGGCTTTTTACTCACTTCGGTGCTGGCTAACAAACGTTCAACTGTTGGTCGCCGCACTATGGTTATCGATGCCGGAGTGAACCTTCTTTTCACCTCTTTCTGGTACAACCTGGGCGTTTACCCAAGCAAGGAAGTTTCGGAATATGTTGAAGATACAACCATCTACGGGCCGCTGTGCATGAACATCGACGTGATTCGCGATGCCATCAATTTTCCACACGTAAAAACCGGTGACCGACTTGTTATTGAAAGGGTTGGAGCGTACAACATGACTCAATGGATGCAGTTTATCACTTTCCGCCCCAACGTGGTTTTAATCGATTTGGAAGGAAAAACACATATCATCCGTAAAAAGGAAGACCTGGGTTCAATACAAAATTTCGAGCTGAACCCGAAAAGGAATTGATTAGATGAAAGCCAGTGAACTGACCATAAAGGAAATCGTTCAATCCATTTTAAACAGCTACTCGCAGGTGTTTTTTTCCACCTCGAAGTTGTTAGCTGTATTTCTTTTGCTGATTAGCTTTTTCGACTACGGTGCCGGAATTGGCGGTTTGGTGGCCGTTATCATTGCTAACCTGCTCGCCTGGTTGCTGGGTTACAACAAATATTTTCTGGTTTCGGGATTGTATGGTTTTAATGCGCTGCTGGTGGGGTTGGGTGTGGGTTTGTTTTACCAGCCTTCGCCCGAACTTTTCTTACTGATTGCAGTGGCTGCGGTTACCAGTTTTTTTCTCACGCTGGTTTTTCAAGGAGTTTTAGGGAAATACGGCCTGCCTTATCTGAGCATTCCGTTTTTAGTAACCATCTGGATTGTTGCACTTTCACGCGGCGATTTAAACGCGCTGCACATCAGCGAAAGAGGCATTTTCACCTATAACGAATTGTATTCACTGGGCGGACAAACATTTGTTAACCTGTATGATTTTCTTGAGAATTCAATCAGTTCGTCGTTCATCAAAATCTATTTTCATTCGTTGGGTGCAATTTTTTTCCAGAGCCATTTGTTAGCGGGAATCATCATTGCTATCGGTTTGCTCATTTATTCGCGCATCACTTTTGTGTTATCGGTGCTGGGGTATTCGGTGGCGTGGTTGTTCTATCAAATTGTAGGAATTGAATTTAATTCGCTGGGCTACACGTTCATCGGGTTTAATTATATTTTAACGGCCATCGCGCTGGGTGGTTATTATTTGGTTCCCGGCAGGGTAAGTTTTGCCTGGATTATTCTGTTGCTGCCGGCTGTGGTTTTAATCACCACCAGCACCCAGCAAATCTTTCTCATTTTCAGGATATCGCCGTATTCGCTGCCTTTTAATGTAGTTGTGCTTATGTTTTTGTACGCTTTGAAACTGCGCGAAAAACGCTCGGAATACCTTGTTGAAACCCCGGTTCAATTGGGCAAACCCGAGAAAAATCTTTATCTGTATTCGGGTAATTTAAAACGTTTTCCGGTGGCCTACCCGGTTTCGGCATCTTTGCCATTTTTTGGCGAGTGGACCGTGAGCCAGGCGCACAACGGCGAACATACACACAACGGCGCGTGGCGTCATGCCTGGGATTTTATTATCACCGACCGAAGTGGCAGGCAGTTCAGGGGTTCGGGCGATTTTCCGGAAGACTATTTTTGTTATGCAAAAGCGGTTCTCGCACCGTTCGACGGAACTGTGATTGAAGTTGTAAACCACATTCAGGATAAC
>DYSZ01000069.1 GCA_020726265.1 Draconibacterium orientale | reverse complement strand
ACTGAAATTGGGCAATTCAGAATTGGAAGTTTACGCAGCTCGCATTGGTGCTGACTGTCCGTTCTTTATTCAGAATAAACCTGTATTTGCTTCCGGAATCGGCAACGAGTTTCAAAATATCCAACTGGAATTATCTGATTATCAAATTGTAATTCTTAAACCCCCGTTTTCAGTAAGCACCGCCGAAGCTTACAGAAGTGTGATTCCATCTAAACCCAAATTCAGTCTAACTGAAATTACTTCAACTGCTATTTGTGACTGGAAGTATTTGGTTGTGAATGATTTCGAAAAAAGTATTTTCCAAAAGTATCCCCATATTGCCGATTTGAAGCAGCTTCTTTATGATTTAGGCGCCAGTTTTGCATCCCTGTCGGGCAGCGGCTCTGCTGTATTTGGTATCTTCCGCCATTTACCGGTACTCCCTGAAGATAAAATACCCGCAGGTATTTATATTTACCGGTAATTCCTCGTCATTTGCCGGCGTTAAGGTTTCATTAACAAGATTTTCGTGTTTTTTAAGAAAAAGTCGTGTAACCTTTGTGCCTGTTATCAGTCTATTATGACGAAAACAGAAACAAAAACAGAAACGATTTTAGAAACGGAAAATATGAAAACAACAATGAAACAATTAACAGCAGGAACATTCTTAACCTTGATTCTGTTGGTTGGAAATGTAAATGCCGAAGGAACGCAGGCAAAAGCCTCAACCCATGAAAACGCTATTGAAACAAAGCTGCTGGTTGAAAAATGGATGATGGACAACGCAGCATGGAATACTGACAAAATGATTGCCTACGAATTGGTAGCAGACGAGTCGTTCGTGATGGAAAACTGGATGACTGACGCAAATACGTGGAATGCAAACAACTTTGCCACTGAAGAGTCAGAACAAGAATTGAAAGTGGAAGGCTGGATGATTGAACGCAACTGGGTATTCAAAAGCCTCATTGCAGAAAAACTGGAAGCACCGCTTACCACTGAAAGCTGGATGACAACAGGACAGACCTGGTTTACGGGCGAATTCGACAACGCAACTGAAACAGCGCTGGCAGTTGAAAATTGGATGATTAACGACAATGTTTGGAAATAATAGTTCAATAGTTCAGAGAAACGTGATTAGTTTAGTTAGATTTTTGGAGGGCTGCCCGTTGGCGGCTCTTTTTCTGTTTATATATAGCGCGCCTTTTCTTTCGTTTGGCAGCCATCATCTTACCCAATTCAATCAATCGTGTTCCCAGAGCAGCGATAATGTCGCGCCACTCGAAAGAAAATATACGGCGCATTTTGGTGCTAAATTACCTGTTGTTTACTATTTCGGGTCTTCGCCGAAATGCTGGTTCAACTCACGAAGTTTCGCTTACTTTTTTTCTCAACCAGCCGATAGGAAAGAAAATACTTCCGTTTTTTAACCAATATGAGGAGGAATTTGGAATCAGGTGATTTTTAATAATACCCCGATTCAATTTTTCGTACCACTTCCTCCAGCATTCTGTCGTCACCCTGCGGATCGTACCCATTTTTCAGGTTATTTTTGAAAAGCCGCGCAATTCCCTGCCAGAAAACAGCGCTGAACTCGCCCCTGAAATTTTCAATTATACTGTATGCCGAGCGGTTGGTTTCGCGGTTAATGAGTTTTAGCAGAATTTTCCCATCCGAAATCGACCATTTCTTCAGTTCTTCCTTGTGCTTGTCCAACAATTCCTTTTCAAGGTTTTTCATCAGCTTTTTCCTGTCCCGCTTATTTTCAAGCGCATAATACTGAGGTTCGTATTTATCAAGCAGTATGCGGGCTTCCACTGCAAGTGGATAAACTTTTTTTACTTTGGCCACATACCGGGAATAGTTTTGTTGCTGTCGTTTATTAGCAAATTTACGCTCAGGATAAACCCATATTTCAGGAACCATGCGCTGAATAATTGTGTCGTTACCAACAACAATCCCCATCACATATTCACCCTTTTGTTGCCCCATCACTTCATATTGAGTGATTAAAAGCAAAACAAAAAATAATATGGTAAGGCGTATTTTCATTTTCACGGCAATACTGCAAAATTAGAACGATAATTGAATCAGACAATTGTTAAGGTTACACTGATTGGCTGTGTCAAAAGTTACAGTTGATTAATTAAAAGTATCAATTACCTTCGATTGATTTGGTATGTTATTGATATTTAGTTTTTTAAAACAGTATTTTGATAAACGAAAGGCAAGTGTGATAAAACTCATTCGATATTATAATTCATAAAACATATCTTTGATAACTGTTAAAAAAACGAAATGGTAAGATATGAAAACCAGTATCAATTCTGAATTTGGTAAGCTTGAAGGAGTGATAATTCATCAGCCAGGCTCTGAAGTTGAAAATATGACACCCGAAAATGCTGAACGGGCATTGTACAGTGATATTCTTAACCTTTCGGTGGCATCGCGCGAATTTGCCCAGCTTGAAGGAGTGCTGAAAAAAGTATCCCCGGTTTTTCATGTTAAAAACCTGCTTGCCGATGTATTACAAAACGAAGAGGTTAAACACAAGCTTTTACGCGAGATTTGCGAAAATGAAGGAGGTGGTTGCAATCCTGAAAAACTGGAGTCAAATGAAGCAGTAAAACTGGCTGACCTGTTAATTGAAGGCGTTGTTCTTGAAAAAAATAACCTCACCAACTACCTCAGTAATGAGCGATTTCTGATCAGACCATTGCACAACCTGTTTTTTACACGCGATTCGGCAATGGGAATGAACGACAGAATGATTATCGGGAAAATGGCCAACAAAGTGCGCGAACGCGAAACTATGATAATGGATGCCATTTTTTCGAATCATCCACAGTTTGAAACAATGGTGCTGAATCCTTCAAAACCGAACCAGGAAATTTCGCTGAATCCTTTAGTGACCATTGAAGGTGGCGATTTTTTGGTGGCAAAAGAAAATGTTTTTGTTATCGGAACCGGGGTTCGCACAAGTACGCACGGTATCGATTTTATTATCGAAAATCTGAAACAACATAAAACCGGGGCACAACATATTATTGTACAGGAACTGCCATCGACGCCCGAATCGTTTATTCACCTCGACATGGTTTTTACTTTTCTGAATACCGATGCCTGCATGGTGTATGAACCTGTAATTACAAAAATGAACCGGTTACGCACAATTCATATTCATATTGAAAATGGGAAAGTGGTTAAAATTGAAGAAAAACCTGATATTTTGGTTGCATTGAAAAAGCTGGGTATCGATATGAAACCCGTTTCGTGCGGGAGCAAAACCGACTCTTGGGTTCAGGAACGCGAACAGTGGCACAGCGGAGCCAACTTTTTCGCTTTTGCCCCGGGAAAAGTTATTGGATACGAGCGCAACAGTCACACCATTGAAGAGCTGAACAACAGCGGTTTTGAGGTTTTGAAAGCCACGGATATCATCGAAGGCAAAGTAAATATCTACGATTACAACAAATGTGTTGTACTGATTGCCGGTTCTGAACTGGCGCGTGGTGGTGGCGGTGCCCGTTGTATGACAATGCCAGTACGAAGGGGGGAAGTAAATTGGTAAAATAATTGCAAAAATGCCATGGTACAAAACAAAAAATTTCGATTCTGGGAATTGAGATTTCAATCATTACTCAAAAACAAGAGGATCATATTTCTCTTACTGATATGGCTAAAAGCCAAATGCAAAAGGCAATTATTATAAAATGGCTCAATTTAAAAAGTACGATAGAATACCTTGGAGAGTGGGAGGCACTTTATAACTCTGATTTTAATTATATTGAATTCGGTATAATTAAAAATGCTGTGGGTTCAAATAACTTTGTGTTGTCGGTAAAACAATGGATATAAAAGAATTAGGGAAACAATTAATTAAACAGGTATGAGAAACTTGATTATTTTGAATCCTCATCCTTCGACTACGCTCAGGATGACAGTCAGATTGAGCGTAGTCGAAATCTGCATAGCTTATCCAAACAATTTCAAGCAAAATTAAATTTTCATGCGCAAACTCAGAAATCCCGAATTAAACAGGCTCACGCCGGAAGCATACAAACATGCCGAAAAGCTGCCTTTGGTGGTGGTGCTCGATAATATCCGCAGTTGCAACAACATCGGTTCGGTATTTCGTACTTCCGATGCATTGCTGATTGAAAAGGTGATTTTATGCGGAATTACAGCCACTCCTCCCAATGCCGAAATTCATAAAACTGCGCTCGATGCTGAAAAAACAGTGGCATGGCAGTATTTTGAAAAAACGGAAGATGCAGTGCTTCAACTACAGCAAAACGGTTACAAAGTTTATGCACTTGAACAGGTGGAAAACAGCATTTCACTACCAGAATTTCGACCAGCCAATGGCGAGAAAATAGCCATTATTCTGGGGAACGAAGTAAAAGGAGTTCAGCAAGGTGTGGTGAATTTAAGCAATGGCAGCATCGAAATACCACAGTTCGGAACAAAACACTCGTTTAATGTGGCGGTAAGTGCAGGTATTGTTTTGTGGGATATTTTCTGCAAACTCAGGTATTCTACAAGCTGAAACGCAGCTTTCTGCAATTTTATAGAAATTATTTTACTCCACAAAAATTTGATATTGTGTTATCTGGCATTTTGTTGTAACTTGAGAACCATAATTTTAATTCTAAACAATTATGGCTTTTAAACTTTCTGAACTTAATCCTTTGATGAAAGCGCAAACCGAAGGTGCTCAGCGGATTACCACCTGGTTGGCAATGCTGGCTCTGGTACTGCTCGCAGCCGAGATAATAGTCATTCTGGCGCTGTTTGTAACCCCAAAAACCAGCCCCATTTATAACTGGTTTGTTCCGATAATCCTGGTTTTTCTGCTTGTTTTTATTGCAGCTTACTTTAACGAGCGAAAACTATCTTCCAGACAACCATCGGCTGAATCAACTGCTCATACAAAAATTGAAAAGCAGATTAAAGGCCATTGGTTTGAATTTGTTCACAATCACGACAGAATTGCCTTCAGTGTTTCTGAAATTGGCTATGACAAAAGTCAGATACAGTTTTTATTACAGGGAAGTGCCTACACAAAAGACGGAAAAAAAGCTGCAACCTGGAGTAGTTCGGGGTGTGCTGTTACAAACCTTTCAGTTCCTGAATTCAAATATTTCTGGGAGGGAGAACATTATAAAGGAGAGGGTTCTGATAAAACATTTTCAGGAATTGGCGTTATCAAATTTCCACCTTTAAAATCAGCACCCATATTCAAAGCAAAAGGTTGGTATATTTCAGGAAGTATTTCAGACCTTGATTTTACCGGAAGATATAAAGTCGATTTTGTTAAATGTACAAAGGATGAAGTTGAAAAAATTGAGAAAGACGATTCGGTTTGGCTTAAAGAACGCTATGAAAAGTGGAGAAACAGTTTTGAAAACGACTGATTGAATTGAAATTTAAAAACCCTTTTATGCCCGAAGAATTTCTGCAATACATATGGGAGAACAACCTGTTTGAAACAACAGATTTACAAACAACAAATGGTTTTCCGCTAAAAATTATCAGCGTTGGAAAGCGAAATACCGATTCAGGCCCCGATTTTTTTAATGCGCGAATAAAAATAGATGATACAACTTGGGTTGGCAACGTGGAGATTCACCGGCTGGCAAGCGATTGGGAACGCCATAATCACAACGCTGATGCAGCTTACAATAACGTCGTTTTACATGTTGCCGAAATAATCGACAAACCTGTTTTCAGAAGTAATGGCGAAGAAATCCCGGCTGTAGTTATATGTTATCCGGCATCGTTAAAAACCAATTACCAAAAATTGCTCGATGCCAAAACCTGGATTGCCTGCCAAAGCCAGTTCCATAAAATCGACCCCATCGTTTTGCAGTTGGGTTTTAACCGGCTGATGATTGAAAGACTGGAAGACAAAACCAGCGAAATTACTGCCCGTTTAAAACAAAATAACAACAACTGGAACGAAACCTTTTACCAGGAACTGGCGCGAATGTTTGGCTTTAAAGTAAATGCCGTACCGTTTGAATTGCTTGCAATAGCGACGCCTGAAAGTATTCTTGCTAAACACAAAAACAGCCTGTTTCAGCTTGAAGCGCTGCTTTTTGGCAACTCCGGGCTGCTAAACGAGCAACTTTTGGGCGACGATTATTTTATGGAGCTTCGCAAAGAGTATTCATTTCTGTACCAGAAATACAAACTAAAACCCATTGAAAGTCACTTGTGGAAATTTATGCGGCTGCGTCCGGGAAATTTTCCAACCATACGCATTTCACAGTTTGCGGCTTTAATTTTTAAGTCGAACGGACTTTTTTCAAAAATCATATCCATCGAACACCTTGATGAACTGCAGCAACTCTTTAAAGTGGAAGCTTCAGCATATTGGAATTCACATTTCAGTTTTAATAAAAATTCAACCCAAAAATCGGCGAAAGAGTTGGGAATTAGCTCAATCAATACGTTGATAATTAATGTGGTAATTCCGTTTTTGTTTGTTTTTGGTGAATCGCAAAACAAGGAACACCTGAAAAACCGTTCACTTGAATTTCTTGAGCAACTGCCTGCCGAAGAGAATTCAATCATCGCGAAATGGGATGAATTGGGTATTAAATCGCGGTCGGCATTTGAGAGCCAGGCACTGCTTCAGCTAAAAAATAAGTACTGTGAAAAGAAAAAATGTTTAAATTGCCAAATCGGTGTTAAACTGGTAAAAGCAATTGAAACTAACCAATGAGTCAGCAGCAGTACAATAAATTTTACGAAGTATCGAGCCTCACCATTAAAATCGGGATAATTTTGCTCGTTTCGCTGATAGTAGCTGGAACAACTGGGTATCGGCTGATTGAAGGGTGGGAATGGATTGATTGTATGTATATGACCATCATTACCATGGCTACCGTTGGCTTCAAAGAAGTCGGGCCTCTTTCGCTGGCCGGCAAAATATTTACAATGGGGCTCATTATAACCAGCCTGGGTATTTTGGCGTATGTTACTACCAACCTGGCAAGGTTTGTTTTCGATGGTGAACTGGCTAATTACATAAAAACATACAGGGTGGATAAAAGAATTGCAAAACTGAAAAACCACGTGATTATTGTGGGTTTTGGCCGCAATGGCGAACAGGCAGCTATTGAACTGGCCGAGAACGGGGTCGATTTTGTAGTGGTTGACAAACGAGATAATGTAATTGGCAGGGTGCGCGAAAATCCTGATTTGCTCTATATCAGAGGCGATGCAACCCACGAAGAAGTGCTTGAGCAGGCACGCATACACGATGCCCGTGCCATTATTGTAACCACGCCGCAGGATGCTGACAACGTTTTTGTGGTGTTAACTGCCCGAAGCATGAACCCTGGGCTTACTGTGATCAGCCGTGCCTCTGAAATGGAGTCGCTCATGAAATTGAAACGCGCCGGTGCCACAAACGTGATTATGCCCGAACGTATTGGTGGGCAGCGCATGGCCAAGCTTGTGCACCAGCCCGATGTGGTTGAGTTTCTGGAATATATTCTGCTGCAAAAAACCCAGGATGTGATACTTGAAGAACTTTCGTGTCGGAAAATGGCACAGCAATGGGTGGGAAAATCGATTGCCGATATGAAAATAAGGGAAAACTCCGGGGCAAATATCATCGGCATAAAAACAGGTGGTGCACGCTATGTTTTCAATCCCGACCCGGAAATGATTCTTTCGCGCAACGACCAGTTATTTGTGCTTGGTAACCGAAAACAAATCGACAGGTTACAGGTGGTAATGGAAAAAGGAGTTTGAATTTGAATAGATAGAGAAAGCCCTGAACCAATTCGGTTCAGGGCTTTCTTTTTGCTAAAATTCAGATTGCCCGAAAGCAGAATTTTTACAACCCAGTGCTTATAAGGAAAGTGGTTGCAAATGCCACAATTGCGTACAACTCAGGAAATACAGCCAGAACCATCGCTTTTCCGAACACATCATATCCTGCGCCAATTCCGGCAATACCGTCGGCACACACTTTTCCTTGCTGAATGGCTGACATCAGTCCCACAAATCCAAGAATCAGACCTGCGGACAGAATGGCTACACCCTGAAGCATCGTCATCTGAGGAAGAATGGTTCCCGATGTGTTGATGATAAAAAAACCTGCAAATCCATACAAGCCTTGTGTGCCGGGCAATGCGCTCAAAAGCATGTATTTACCAAATTCGGTTTCGTTTTTTTTAAGTGCACCTAAGGTTGCACTGCCACCGATTGAAACGCCAATGGCGCTGCCGATACCGGCCAAGCCAACCATCAGGGCCAGCCCGATGTACGATAAAATTACTGGTGTTGTCATAACTGAATCTCCTTATTTTTAATTGATTAATTTATTTTTAAATGGTTTATATTCTTTCCCACCACCGGCAAACCCGGCATTTTTATAAAATTCAACAAAGGTTAAACGCATGGGGTGAACAAATGCACCAAGTGACGAAATCAGCAGGTTGGCGCCATGCCCGATAATGAGGAAAATCACAAAAAATATGGGCCCGATTATCGGGAATGAATCCTTGATTTGCAGCCCGATTGTATTCACCACAAACCCGAGAATTGCTCCCGAAATGCCAAGCGCAAACAACCGTACATACGAAAGTACATCACCAAAAATGCCGCTGATACCATACAATTCCCAGATTCCTTTTCCGATACGCCCGAAAATCCCGGAAGCCGGGTCGCTGAAAAATACGACCAGTGCAATGCCTGCATAAATAATATACATGTTTATGCTGGGAAGCATTTTGGTAATCGTCGTATCAGTAATTCCAAGCAGCATAATAATCCAGCCGATGGGAAGCATGGCGTATTGCCAGCCAAACATCCGGTAATTGTTTACTGCGCGAAGTGCCATACCAAACATGATTTGCAGCATACCTACCGCCAGCGACAGGTAAAATACTTTTTGACTATCAAGCATGATGTTGCGCAGATTTCCTAAACTTTCAACTTCGAGCAGGTTAATACCAAAGAAAGTTCCGGTTAAAGTACCTAATAAAATGGTGCCGATTCCCAGAAATTGTGCCAGGGAGAGAATTGGTTTTACATCGGCAGCCGCTTTTCGCTTAAACCAGGTGGCACCGGCAACAATTACAATTCCGTAACCCAAATCGCCCAGACAAAACCCGAAAAACATCATAAAAAACGGGGCGAAAAAAGGTGTCAAATCCATTTCGGTGTATGCAGGCAGTGAAAACAGCTTGCCAACTGGCTCGTACAATTTAGCAAACCTGTTATTTTTTTGTTTGATTGGAATCTTATCTTCAGCTTTTGCCTTTTTCTTAATCCAGGCAATTTCATTTTTATTAAGGTAATCTTCCAGCGTAACTGTTTCATCGATTGGGGCATAAGCTTCCACAACCTGCACTTGGTTTTCAACGGCTGGTGTTGTGTGGCTCAGTACTTTTTGAAAATCGATGCTTTGTTCTAACTCCAGCAGATATCGTTCGATAGCTGTTGTCTGGCTTGTTGCGATTGCAATTAATTCATTATCGATGGCTGCAATCTGCTCAATATTTGCTTTTTTCTCGTTTTCAAGTTGGCTGATGGATTTATCAGGAATTTTTATTTCCTCTGCATCAAGTTCGGGCAGTTCTGGTGAAGTACTAACAAACGCAAAATAAACCCACGGGCTGACTGAATTCACAACAAAAATGAAATGTTCCTTTTCCCATTCAGGTTTGAATTTCTTTTCCGAAGTCACAAAAAGCCGCGTATAAACTTTATTCTCCTGAAGTTTTTTAATGGTTTCAACTGAAAAGTCGCCCCAGGGAGCAAGCATTTTTATCAGTTTTTGCAGGTGAATGTCGTGGTGTTTCAGCACTTCTTTTTTATCACGCAACGCGGTTACTTTTTCAATAAGCGCAGCCCCGTTTTCTGGCAAAACCGATTGAACCTGACTTTCTGTAACTACTGTTTTATTCTTTTCAGCAGCTTCTTTTATTTTGTTCAGGTTTTGCAAAACCTGCCGGGCCGATTTCAGTTTGTCGAGTTTTTCCCTGATTTCAGCGCTTGGCTCAGTCGATTTTTCTACAATATCGAGCACGCCGATTTCGCGTATATCTTCAAGAAACTTTTCGTATTCAAGATGATACGCCAGAAATGTATATTTTACCATCGGGACAATCATACCAATTCCTCCTGTTCCTGCTGACGGTTTTTAACTATCTTCTGCGACGATTTCGAAAGATTTTCCTCGTCTTCCAAAAAACGTTTTATTTTTCTGATTGCGTCCCGATACCCCGGAATCTGTACCTTTTCGTACAGATTTACTTTTTGCGTGGTCTTTTTCCGCGCCTGGTACAACAGCTCGCTTTTGCGGTGCATTACTTCACGGCCAATCGTTTGAGTGGTCAGTTCTTTCAAAATGTCAATACCAGCCAAAAACCATTGTGGCTGGTTAAAAAGGCTGAATTCCCTGGTTTCGAAAATGATGTTTTCAAGTTGCGGAATTTTAACACCCGCCACTTTTTTCGACGACAGTTCAAGTTGTTTTACTTCCAACAGCGATTTGTCGAATTCGCCCCAAATCCGGATGAACTTTTCATATTCTGCCAGTTTTTGGTTCAGCAGCTTTTCCAGTTCCATCGCCTCGTTTTTGGCACGTTTCACCTCAACACGCAGTGCCGCCTCCTTGTTTTTTATGGTAGGCAACGCCCGAACCCGGGTTTTCAGTTGCTTTTCAAGCTCTTGCAGCGCTGTTTTATTGTATTGAAAATTCATCGCTCTTTAAAATACTTTGAAAATCTACTTCTCAACTTTCTCTATTTTCATGTTCTTAAATTTTCCCCTTTAGGGGATTAAGGGGGTGAAAATTATTCACCTTTCCAGTACAGATCCATAAACTCGCTGCGGATGGCCACTTCAGCCTTGCTGAAATATTTGGCAAACAGGTTCCATGCAGTATCGAGCATTTCGTCAATTTCTATATTTACGTCTATGGCCAGCAATTTATCGGAATATTCTTTCCCGAATTTCAGCGTTCGCTCGTCATAATCTGTCAGGTCGAACCCGTTTTCAAGTTTTGTTTTTGCCTGCGCAGCATCGGCAAACAACCGGATGGCTGTGTTCATCACCTGCGGATGGTCTTTTCGTGTTTTCTTTCCGATTACAAGCTGTTTTAAACGTGAAAGACTGCGGAACGGATCAACAATTACTTTACCGATATCGGAATCTTTTCTTAAAAACAACTGTCCTTCAGTGATATAACCCGTGTTGTCGGGGATGGCATGTGTAATGTCGCCGCCAGAAAGTGTGGTTACTGCGATAATGGTTATCGAACCGCCATCGGGGAACTGAACTGCTTTTTCATAAATTTTTGCAAGGTCGGAGTACAATGAACCAGGCATACTGTCTTTTGATGGAATCTGGTCCATGCGGTTTGATACAATACTCAGTGCATCGGCATACAATGTCATATCGGTGAGCAACACAAGCACACTCTGCTTTTTGTCAACCGCAAAATATTCGGCGGCGGTTAATGCCATATCGGGAACCAAAAGCCGCTCCACAGGCGGGTTTTCGGTGGTGTTTACAAAACTGATGATGCGTTCGAGTGCCCCGGCATTTTCAAATACATTCTTATAAAAAAGATAATCGTCGTTGGTGAGGCCCATTCCACCGAGGATAATTTTGTCGGCTTTTGCACGCATGGCCACCATCGCCATAACCTGGTTAAACGGTTGGTCGGGCTCGGCAAAAAACGGAATTTTCTGACCCGTTACAAGCGTGTTATTCATATCGATACCGGCAATTCCTGTTGCGATGAGTTCCGATGGTTGTTTGCGGCGCACCGGGTTCACCGATGGGCCGCCAATTTCTCGTTCTTCACCCTCCACTTCTGGTCCTCCATCAATCGGATTTCCAAAGGCATCGAAAAAGCGGCCGGCAAGGTCGTCACTTACTTTTAACACCGGCGGTTTGCCCAAAAAAACAACTTCGGCATTGGTCGGAATGCCTTCGGTTCCGCCAAAAACCTGGAGCGTAACCACATCGCCTATAATTTTTACAACCTGTGCCAAACGGCCGTTTACCATTGCCAGTTCTTCGTAACCCACACCACTGGCGCGCAACGAACAGGTTGCCTTGGTAATCTGAATGATTTTTGTGTATATCTTTTGAAATGCTTTTGTTTCCATAGGTCAGATTTTTGAATTGTTATAACCGGAAATTATCATCCCCTGCCCCCTCAAGGGGGTAATTTTACTCAGTTTCAAATGTCCTGACAATGGGGCAAATCTTCCCATGAGGGCCCCAATGTTTCGGGAAAGAGGTAAAAATGGTCGAGAATAATTTGGATGGTACATCTTATTTTCTCTCCTTAATTATGGTTTGTAATTCGCTGTAAAAACTGTTAAATTTTTCCGACTCGTACTCCGAGTAGTTCATCTGTTTCAACGTATTGATGATTCGTTTGAAATAGGGATTAACTTCGTCAAACGACTCAAAACTGAAATCGATATTGCAGATGCCCAAAACAGTTTCGAGCAGAAATTTCTGGCGGTCGAGCGGGGTTCGTTTATCCACATCGTCGAATGCATCCTGCTGAAGTACCACAAAATCGATGACTTCGCCCCGCCAGAAACGCAGGTGATAATCGATAGGCACACCGTCGTCGCCAAGAATATTGATTTGTTCTGAAGCTTCTTTTCCGCGCAGTAAAAAGTTTTTCGCCCGTAAAACCTGGTCAATCCAATCTTCGCTGATGTTGGTTTTCAGGTATTCCTGCAGTTCGGGGTATTCAAGATATTTTGAGTAGCTGTCAATCGGGTCGATGGCCGGATAGCGTTTGCTGTCGGCGCGTTGTTGTGAAAGCGCATAGAAACAGCGTGCTGCTTTTTTTGTCGATTCGGTTACCGGTTCTTTCAGGTTTCCTCCTGCCGGCGAAACTGTTCCGATAAAAGTGATGGAACCTGTTTTGCCATTATTTAAATGCACAAAACCAGCGCGTGAATAGAAATTTGAAATGATTGCCGGCAAATCCATCGGGAATGCGTCGGGGCCGGGGAGTTCTTCCATACGGTTCGACATTTCGCGCAATGCCTGAGCCCAGCGTGATGTTGAGTCGGCAAGCAAAAGCACTTTCAGCCCCATGCTGCGGTAATATTCGGCCAAAGTCATTGCAGTGTACACCGATGCTTCGCGCGCCGCAACCGGCATATTCGATGTGTTGGCGATAATCGTTGTACGTTCCATCAGTTTACGGCCGGTGCGCGGGTCTTCAATTTCAGGAAACTCAGCGAAAATTTCAACTACCTCATTGGCACGTTCACCGCAGGCGGCCATTATCACCACGTCGGCTTCAGCCTGTTTCGAAATGGCCTGCTGCAACACTGTTTTTCCGCTGCCAAACGGGCCTGGCACAAAACCTGTTCCGCCTTCCACAATGGGGTTCAGCGTGTCGATGGTGCGTACTCCGGTTTCGAGCAATCTGAATGGCCGTGGTTTTTGGGCGAAGGTTTTTATCGGAATTTTCACCGGCCATTTTTGGGTCATGGTTACTTTATATTCAAGTCCCTTGCTGTCGGTTAATATAGCAATTTCTTCATTCACTGTGTATTCACCGGCGGCAGCGATTTTCTTTACCGAATATTTCCCTGCGAATTTAAACGGCACCATAATTTTGTGTGGAATCACATTTTCAGTAACCTCTCCCAGCCAGTCGGCGGCAGCCACAGTGTCTCCAACTTTGGCTAATGGGATGAAATCCCAAATTTTTTCGTAATCCAATGCTGCAGTGTAATCGCCACGTTTCAGAAAAACGCCTTCCATACGGTCGAGGTCGTGTTGCAACCCGTCGTAATTGCGCGACAGGATGCCCGGCCCCAGTGTTACTTCGAGCATGGCGCTGGTAAATTCCACATCCTGACCCACTTTCAAACCACGGGTGCTTTCGAAAACCTGGATGAATACTTTCTTTTCAAAGACTTTAATTACCTCGGCCATCAGGTCGATACCCGCATGTTTGATATAACAAATCTCGTTTTGCGATACCGGTCCGTCAACTTCAACGGTTACCAGGTTGGCAATAATTCCGGCAATCTTTCCCTTTGTTTGTTTAACTTCTCTTTCCATTGATATTAAAGTCTTTTGAAAATTCGATACTGTGTTCAAGTGTTTTCAGGATTTCAGCAAAACGGGTCTGACTTTGGGTTGTGTCGAGCCGCGCCCAGCGTTCAATTATCATAAATTTGATAACAAGTGCCAGCACTTTTTCGATAGTGAAATTATTGAAGGTATTCAGTTCGTCAAGGTATTCCCATTTCAGGCGGTCGATGGCTGTTTCCTGTTCCAGGATATTAGTATTTGTATAAATTTCGGCGATGTCTTCAATGTACGGGTAATCGTTGGCGAGCCCGAAATCTTTCGAAACGCCACGTTTAGTAGCTTCGGTAAGTTCATAGTCGCCAATCATCTGGCTTTCGATGTCGAATCCATATTTTAGTGCATTGTAAACAGCAAAAATATTGTTGACATCGCGCAAAAACCAGAACCATTTTCTGATAAACTCATTTTTCTGACCCAACATAAAATCATAATAATACCAGGTAAGCTGGTTTTCAAGACTGAGTTTTGCGTTAACCGGAGTTTCTTCGCGGTAATTTTCGAGGAAAACCTTCATGTACCCGGGCAATTTTTCAGGCTCTTTCAACTCTCCAGTTATAAAAGCAATGTCGAAATTCCCAAGTGGGTTAAAGTCTTTTCCGTTTTTCAACAGCAGGTTTACGAGATTCAGATTATCGTAATGCAAAAACAGGTACGAAACCGGCCTGTGGTCACGGGGGTGAAGATGATACAGCAATTCCTGTTTCAGTTCATCCACCGAAAAAGGTATTTTTTTCTGGTCAGGCGCCATTTCCGGGAAACCCGCCACCAGGTAATAATAGTTACGGCGTGACATTATTCTTCTCCGTAAATATGGTTTACTGTTTTTGCTTTCAGGTATGTTTTAAAGAAATTATCAAAATCGTCGCTGGTAAAGTTGATGATGTAGCTGTTATCGGCAGGGGCGATTTTAAAGCCCGATTTAAACTGGTCGTCGAAATTCACCGCAAGTCCTTTGGCCAACAAATGGTTGATTTTAGCTTTGATAAGCTGGTCGAAACTACTCTTTTTGGCGGCCGGAAGAATAATTTGCAGGTTGATGCTTTGGGCATCGTCGGGTTGCCATTTTTGCACCATCAGTTCGATGATGGATTTCAGGAAATCTGCGTCATCAAGGTTCTTTTCAATATCGGTTTTCAGCAGGTCTTTTACAATTAACCCGGTTACCTGGTTTTTCAGCGCTGCAATTGCCTGTTTCGACGAAAGTTTCAGTTCCGATTCGGTTTTTTGTTTCAGTTCAGCACTTTCCTTTTTTGCATTTTCGATGATTGTGCCTGCTTCGGCCTGTGCATTTTTTACAATTGCGGCTACATCCTGTTTTGCTTTTTCAATGATTTCATCGGCCTCAACACGGGCTTTTTCAATGCCAAGGTTGTATAATTTGTCTGTAAGTTCCTGAAGTTTGTTTTCCATTATCTTGCTGGTTTTAGTTGTTTTAAATCTCTTTATTTGAATAGAGCGGTTTAAAAATAATAAACAAACCGGGATAATAATCTTTCAAAAGTCAATTTTATTTTTTTGTAAAGAGGGGATGTTTTACAACATATCGATTCGCTTTATTTATGCCACAGATTCACAGATTCAAAATACTGAACCATTCATCATCTGCGAATCTGCCTGCGGTATTCAGCTGTTCAGCCTTTTTCTGAATAGCCCCACGCTTCTTTATTTATGCCACAGATTCACTGATTCAAATTCCCAATCTGTGAATCTGTGGCGATTTGTTTTTATTAAAATGTCACAAAATTGATTGCCACAGGCAGGGCGCTGATTCAAATTTTTTGTCATCCCGGGAGTTCACCCAATTTTATCGGGGAATATTTAATGAATCACTAATAATTTCTGTTGTGGAAATTATTTTGCCTTATTCCTTATCTTTATAGAAAATTTCAGTGTAATCAAACAGGAACAATAATTTAAAAAGGAGATTATGTACACGACATATCATTTAACATCGGCACAGGAAGTAAACACCGACATACTGGATGCCATTAAAGCGGCCTTTAAATCAAAGCCCATAACAATTATTGTAGAAGAAGATGACGGCGATTCTGAACTTACAGCAGATATGAAAACTGTGTTGGAAGAACGCCTGCAGGAAGATGAAAAAACGTACCTGACTGCCGAAGATTCCATCAGCCAACTCAATAAAAAATATGGCTTATAGAATCATCGTTTCGCCCCGTGCCCAAAAGGAAATTGAAAACGCCATTGATTACTACGCCTTATACAGCACCGATGCTCCTGTAAATTTCATAGCCGGACTCAAAGAGGTTTATACTTCATTGGAAACAAACCCGTTTTACAGGGTTCGTTACAAAAATATCCGTGCTTTAAAAATCAAAAGGTTTCCGCATTCCATTTATTTTGAAATCAACGAAACCCAAAATACCATCAGGGTGCTTTCATGCTTCCACAACAAGAGAAACCCCAATAAAAGGCCATGATTATTACAGAAAAACCACGCGCCTTGTTTATGCCGAGATTCACAGATTCAAAATACGGAACCATTTATCATCTGCGAATCTGCCTGCGGTATTCAGCTGTTCATTCTTTTTCTGAATAGCCCCGGTGCTTCAGCCCGGGGTCAGCGATTTCCAATGATTGTCTGTCAGTAGTTTGTAAAGCCACAGTTGTGTGTTAAATTTCGGTTGCCAGCGCCGGAAAAGTCCGCGCGCCAGTAGTCTCCTGGTCGGGGTACCCCGACCAGGAGACTACTGCCCTTTTTATTTAATTAAAATGGTATACTTTTGGACTGAACTACTGGTAT